>CAYPUM010000039.1:3771-15174 GCA_964413545.1 uncultured Roseibacillus sp.
GCCGGCGGCCGGGGAGGAATTCGAGTTCCACTTCGAGGGCTCCGGATTCAGCGATTTTTTCGAGAGCCTGTTCGGCGGGCGGGCGCGGCGGGGGGCGGGGTTTGATCCGTTCGGCGGCGGCGGTGGCGGCTGGGGGCGGCCCGCGGCGGGGCGGCGCGCCCGCGGCCCGGTCCGCGGGCAGGATATCGAGGCCGACATTCTGGTGAGTTTGCACGAGGCGGCGCACGGCTCGGAGCGGGTGATCAAGCTGCAGGCGCCCGTGCTTGCGGGGGGCGAGCGCAAGGTGCGCTTCCGGATCCCGAGCGGGGTGGTCGCGGGCCAACGGATCCGCCTCGCGGGTTACGGCGGCCCCGGCGCCAACGGCGGGCCGGACGGCGACCTCTTCCTGCAGGTGCGGCTCGAGCGCCATCCCGACTTTCGCACCGACGGCCATGACCTCTACTACGACCTGCAGCTCGCCCCATGGGAGGCGGTCCTCGGGGCGGTGGCGCCGGTGCGGTCGCTTTACGGCGAGGTGCGGTTGAAGATCCCGCCCGGCACCGAGGCCGGCACCAGCCTGCGCATCCGCGGCAAGGGTTTGCCCACCGGCGAAGGCGACAAGAAGGGCGACCTCTACGCGGTGGTCCGCATCGCCGTCCCGGGGAGCGTCAACGACGAGGAACGCCGCCTCTGGAGCGAACTGGCCTCCCGGTCGTCGTTCGACCCGCGCGGGTGAGTCGTCAATACTCCCTATCCAGTAAGTACCGTGCCAGCGCTTCGAGGCGGGGGGCGTCGCGGGGGAGGGATTCCAGGGCGGCGAGGGCGTGGCGGGTAAGACGGCGAGCCTCGGCGCGCGATTTCTGCAGGCCGACGATGGCGGGGAAAGTGGCCTTGCGGGCGGCGGCGTCCTTGCCGGCGGTCTTGCCAAGCGTTTCGGAGGACTGCGTGACGTCGAGAAGGTCGTCGATGACCTGGAAGGCGAGACCGAGGTGGCGCCCGAAATCGGTCAGGGCGTCCATGACGGCGGGAGCGGCGCCGGCCGCCATGCCGCCCAGCCGCAGGGCGGCCGTCAGGAGGGCGGCCGTCTTGGCCTCGTGGATGCGCACCAACCGCGCCCGGGTGAGGGTTGCGCCCTCCGCTTCGAGATCCATCACCTGGCCGCCGATGAGGCGGCGGCTGTCGGCGGCACGGGCCAACTCGGCCACGAAGTCGCCGGGACGGTGGCGGCGCCCGCCCGGCGTCCGGGCAATGATCGCGAAGGCCTCCGTCAGCAGGGCGTCGCCCGCCAGCACCGCCACCGCCTCCCCGAAGACCTTGTGGCTGGTCGGGCGCCCGCGGCGGAGGTCGTCGTCGTCCATGCACGGCAGATCGTCGTGGATCAGCGAGTAGGTGTGAACCAACTCGACCGCGCAGGCCGGACGGAGAGCCTCCTCGGCCTCGCCCCCGCACGCCTCCGCCGCCGCAAGGCACAAGACCGGCCGCAGACGTTTCCCGCCCGCAAAGACCGAGTAGCGCATCGCCTCATGAATCGTGGCGGGCCGCCGGCCGGCGCGCGGCAACCACCGCCGCAGGCCGGAATTGATCAGGCGCTGCCGGCTCCGAAGGTACGCCTCCAGCTCGTCCATCGGCGCCGAGTGTCAAAAGTCGAACCGGGCGTGTCGAGCGCCGAGTCGTCTCACAGCAACTCCGCGATCTGGACGGCATTGAGGGCGGCGCCTTTGCGCACCTGGTCGCCGACCACCCACAGGGCAAGGGCGTTTTCGAGAACATGGTCCCGGCGGAGGCGGCCCACGAAACACTCGTCGCGGCCGGTGGCTTCAAGGGGGGTCGGGTAAACGGCCTCCCGCGGGTCGTCGAGCAGACGGACGCCCGGCGCCCCGTCGTAGGCAGCGCGCGCCTCGGCGACGCTCACCGGGCGCTCGAACCCGGCCGTGACCGAGACCGAGTGCGAGCGGTAGACGGGCACCCGCACGCAGGTGCAGGTGACTTCGAGACCGGGTCGGCCGAGGATCTTGCGGCCTTCGTTGCACATCTTGAGTTCCTCCCTTGTGTATCCGTCGTCGAGGAAGCGGTCCACGTGCGGGAGCACGTTGAAGGCGATCTGGTGCGGGTAGACGTTTTTCTCGATCGGGCGGCCTTCCGCGAGGGCGCGGGTTTGCGCTTCGAGTTCCACGATCCCCCGGGCGCCGCTCCCCGAGACGGCCTGGTAGCTGGAAGCGATGACGGCCCGCAGCCCGAACTTCCGGTGCAGCGGATAAAGGCCCATGAGCGTCACGATGGTGGTGCAGTTCGGGTTGGCGATGATGCCCCGCGGGTGACTCCGCGCCGCCCCGGCGTTGATCTCGGGAACCACCAGCGGAACGTCCTCCTCCATCCGGAACGCCGAGGAGTTGTCGATCACCACCGCCCCGGCCCGCGCCGCCGACGGGGCAAATTCCTCGGATGTCGACCCCCCGGCGCTGAAGAGGGCCACCTCGACCCCCGCGAACGAATCGTGCCGCAGTTCCCGGACCGGGATCTCCTCGCCCCGGAACGGAAGCCGCCGGCCCTCGGAGCGCGCCGACGCCAGCAGCGTCAGCTCCCCGACCGGGTAATCCCGCTCTTCGAGGCACTTCAACATTTCAAGGCCCACCGCGCCGGTGGCGCCGGCGATCGCTACATGTCGGTCAGTCGGCATGGGAAATTCCAGATTTGAAACCCGGGATTTGAGATCTCAGGCGCGGCGAAGACTGAAAGCGGAATGTTCCGGATTCAAGCTTGATCGGAAGTTGGCCCGGCATATGCTCCGCCCGATCCGGCGATGAGCGCCTGATTCCGAAATCAACATCATGCCATGAAGAAGTTTACGAAAGCCATTATCGGCCTGTTGGGCGTCGCGGGGATCGCGGCGAGCATCGCAGGTTGCGCCCAGCAACAGCAACTCCCCGCCCCGGCACCGCCGCCGCCCTACGTGTCCCCCGCAAAATAGCGGTTGAAGAATCGCATGATCGGACAGACTCTCCGCTTGTCTTCGGACAAACTGGAACAACAACAGAAACACTGAAATATGAAACTAGCCAACATCGTCGCCGTTCTGGCCGCCGTGGCGGGCCTCGCGCTGGCCGCATGCTCCCAGCAACAGCAGGCGCCCCCGCCGCCTCCGCCTCCGACCGCACCTCCGGTCTCGGTCGGCAAGTAAGACAAAATCCATTTTCGGAGAGCGCCCGGGGCGGCAAGTGGCGGCCCCGGGCGCATTTTTGTGGTCTTTTGTCTTGTGGTGGGCGGAACCCTGCCGTGACATGTCGCTCCGCAACACACCACGATGATGACTGTGCTTCGATTTCTGGCCGCCGGCGCCGTGGCTGTCCTGACCGCCCTGAGCTTCTCTTCCTGCGGATGCTGCACCGGCGAGGCGTCGCCTCCCCCGCTGAAGCCCCTCCCGCCGTTCAAGGAGATCCCCGTGATCCACTCCGGCAAGTAGGCCAACGCCTCCCCCCCCGCCGCTGATGGCTGAAAAGCCACGGCAGGAACTGCTCCCATCCGGCAGCGGCCCGGATGCCCCTTGACGCGGGCTTTTTCGACCCGCGGCGCCGATGATCAATTGGTCTCATCGGCGAAATCCGTGGTCTCAAATTGAAGGCGCTTCCCTGAAGCGCGCCCCAGGAAACGGGTTTTTTTCTTGAGTGGCGCGCCGCTTCGACCGAGATTCCGGCCGTAGTATACCTTAGGATATGCGATTCGACGGCGGCAAGCGGGACAAGTTCCGGGGCGGCGTGCGCTACTACCACCGGCATCGCGAGGCGATCGCGCCGGGTGAAGAGCGCCAGCGCGACCGGCGTTCCCGAAAGAATCGCGAACGCCGCGAGCGGTTCATGATTGTGGCGCTGTTCGTCCTCCTCCTGATCATCGTGATCGGGACCTTTGTCCTGATGGCGGGGTGAGGAGGTCACGAGGCGATTGATTCCGCGGCACAATTAGGATTTCCTCGGTGCCGGGGACGGGGCAAGTCCCCGTTGGGATCATGAACCGGAAACTGATTTTTCACATATGCGTGCTGGGAGCGCTGATTTGCCTCGTGGCGATCATCTGGACCAGCGGGGAGCCCGGAAGGCACGACTTCACGGAGGCGGAGATCGATGCGGCGCTCGTTTCGGGCGAAGCGGAGGAGGACCCGGTGACGGGAGACATCGTCTTCGACGACGGGACGCGGATCTCGCGGGAATCCGGCTGGGACTGGCGGATGATCCTCATGATCCTGATGCTGGTGGTGATCGCGGGGTATTCCGCCATCCTCTTCATCGTCTACGTTCTGCCGGCCGGAGTGCAACGATTCGCGGCCGAGATGCTGGGCTCCGAGGAGCAACTCGAAGAAGACGCCATGCACGACGCGCGCGCGCTTTTCGCGCAGGGCGATTTCCATGGCGCCGTCGAGGCCTATCGCGATGTGGCGCGGCTCCAGCCGGAGAACCGCTTTCCCTGGATCGAGATCGCCAAGATTCAGCGCGACAAGCTGGAAGACCCGGACGCCGCCATCCGGACCCTCCGGGACGCGCTCGAAAGCTACGAATGGCGAATCAACGACGCAGCCTTCTTCATGTTCCGCCTCGCCGAGTTGTACGAGCAGGACAAGCAGGACCTCGACACCACCGTCACCATTCTCAAGCAAGTCGTCGAGATGTTCCCCGACACCCGCCACTCCGCCAACGCCACCCACCGCCTCCGCGAACTCTCCGCCCTCTGAGAACACCGGGAAGAAAAAAGACGAGAAATCCTTTCGAAGCGCGGTGGCAAGCGCAGCAGCTTGCCCGCCGCCCCCGCCGGCCTTCGCGACCGCCTCCGCGGGCCTCCGGGCCTCGCCCTGCCCCCGCGCCTTCCACGCCACCCGCCCCGGCGTCTGCCAGTCCTCCGCCCTCGCCCGCCTGCACAGCGTCGCGACGGTCACCCCGAAGAGCGTGGCGATCTCCTCCCACCTCACGCCCTCGACGGCGAGGGCCTCGGCCTCCCGCCACTGGTCGGGGGTCAGGCGTCGGGCAGTCCTCGGGGGCCGGAAGAATCTCAGCGCGACCGGCATGACGACTGTCCCGCTCTCGGACCGGATCAAGGCTCTCAGGTCCTCCCTGGCCACCCTCGACCGGGCCCAGACCGCCCGAGTCGACATCGGCGCCGAGGCCGCCCGCCTGAACGCCGCCTGTGCCGCCTTTCGGAAATCCTACGCCAAGGGTTGACCTGCCATGGACCCGCTATCCGACCCGCGCATCAGGGCGTTCGGCGACTACGTCAGGGAAGCCCACGGACTATGGCATCAGTTCGACCGGGCATTCGCTGCTGAAATCGAGGCCATCGACACGGACCGGCGGCTCGCCAATCCCGAGAAGGAATTCAACGTCGAATACCTCCAGGAATTTCGCGCCAAACTCGGCGACATCCTTGTCATCCGTAGCCGTCAAGCAGCGGCCAAGCTGCGGTTCCAGCGTCACCATAGCAAGGGCCGGGCGATCAAGGAAGCCGCCCTCAACGCCGTCCGAGAAATCCTCCTCGATGCGGTAGGCGGAGAAGCGTGCCTCACGACCTGTCCCATCGGTCCGTTCGCCCAGCACTACCTCGACGAGATTCAACAGGCCCGTACATGGCCACCAGCTGGGGCCTCGCCCCAGGAGATCCATCGCCACCTCAGCGAGGTCTGGAAATCCATCGAAACCGCCATCGGTGAGTCTGACCTCATCCGCCGCGAGCGGGAGGACCCGGCATCCTACGTAGTCGAGGCCTTCGAGGCAAGACAGCGACGCGAACGGTTGACTGCAAGACTCTACCCCCAGAAGCACCCATTCTCGTCCTCATCGACCACCGCGAGGAACTCCTCGAAAAAGAGAGCCTCCGGGTGTGGCGGGTAGCCGTGCCACTTCAGGTCAGCCCGTTGCCAGTAGATCTTCCAACGGTGCGACTTTCGCACGTAGGTCGCCTTCGCCACCATTCCCTCAATCTTGTGTGACGGATCCCGCCAAGAAGGTCGAATGTCGTAGATGATCACGCTCTGCCCCTCGATCCGATAGGCCAGATCGACTTTTTCACGGATTTCGACCCGCGGCCGGAGCTTCTTCATGAAGTCCGTCATTGCGGCCTCAATGTCAGCAGTTTCTTTTTCGGTGAGTGCCATGCCTTCTGCCGCGTCTTTGCCCTCGATCCGTCAGTATGGCGACGGCCAGATGCCTTCTCGATCCAGACGGACGAGAACTGCCTTGCGGTGAACTCCGAAGTCGGGAGCCAGAATCTCAGCGGTCCTGCTTCGCAAATTCTCGTCGTGGATCCATGAATGCCGCCCGAACTGTGCGTCAAACGCCGGCTGCATCCGGTCAAATCGTTCCTGCAACACCTCGACAGGCACTAGGAGCCGCCCTGCAAACTCGTTTGCTTCCCGCTCGATCTGATACTTCCGCCCATCATGCTCGTTGAGCCATGCGAGGTAGTGCTCGGTGTCTTGAATGCCCGTCTCCTCGAACACTTCCCGGTGGAGATACAGGTGGCCGAGTTCATGAGCCAGCGAGAAGCGAAGACGGTTTAACTTCCACTCCGGAGCCCGGTCCATGAGCTCGTAGGTTTCGCTGTCGACATAGATGCCGGTGAAGTCCGACATGATCGCGGCATCCGCGCCGAAGTCTCGCAGGACTCCGTCATCCGGAATGATGTCGAGACGCAGTTCAAGCTCCACAAAGGTGATCAGGTCGAGCGGTAGATGGTCGGCGCGAAGGCAAGGGAACTGCTGGCGCAATTCCTCCACCCTGTGCCAGATCTCGCGGTCGGTCGGCATGCTGGCAGCGGCTTACGGCTGGTGGAGTTTCTTGACGCCCTCGATGAGCTTCTCGACATCCTCGGTAGTGTATTCCTGACCGCGGATCGCCCGGAAGAACGCCGGCAGCTTCGCCTGGATTTCCTCGCTCTGCAGATCGGCCGGCAGCTGCCCGCGGGCCAGGGCGGCCAGGTCCGCGAGTTCGACGCGATCATCCGCCTCAAGCCCGAGCGCCACCGCGATCCGATCGAGGGGTTCCGGCTCTTGAGGCGGTGGTATCACCCCGCGTTCGATCTTGCTCCAGTTGCTGGCGTCGAAGCCAGCTTCGCGGCAGAAGCTCCGCAGCGTCAGCCCGGCCTCGATGCGGTGGTCTTTGACGAATTCTCCAAATTTCATGGCTGGGTGTGGTTGATTTCAAACCACAATCTCTCCGCTGTGGTTGGTTGACAACCACAATTTTCAGAAAATTCCCCGCCCCGCTCTTCGGCTCTCCAGCCAACCGGAGCCGCTCGGGAGGTAATCTCTACTTCAGGCGGGGCAATCCAGTTGATGTCGCACCCCATCTCCATAGCCACAAAGAATGGCAACAGGTTGATATTCGGCTGGCCCCGGCTTGCCCGTCACTGATCGTCGGCAGGCATTTTTCGGAAAGATGGATTGCCGGGTTTGGTTTTTCCATGCTTCCGGCAATACCCTGTGAGAGCCAGACATGAGCCACCCGCCCCGGAATCCGAGCGAAAACGATTCGCAACTCGTCTTCACCCGTCTGTTCGTCGCCAACGAGCGGGCGCTGTACGGGTTTCTGCTGTCGCTGGTGCAGGACCATGGGGTGGTCGATGACCTCCTGCAGGAGCTTGCCGGGCGCTTGTGGAAGAAGTTCGACCAATACGACGACTCGCGGCCTTTTGTGGCGTGGGGCATCGGCTTCGCCAGGTTGCTTGCCTTCGAGTGGCGGCGCAAGCAGCAGAAGTTGCCGGTGCCGATGGATGACGCCACCCTCAACGCGCTGGCCGATGGTGCCGCCGATCACGCCGGGCAATACGACGAGCGCCGTGATCTGTTGCGCGTGTGCATGCGGGACCTCACCGATCGCCAGAAGCAGGCGTTGCATGCCCGCTACTACGAGGAGCGCCCCGTCGGGGAAATTGCCGGGCTGTGGAAACGCACAGAAATGGCCGTCTACAAGTTGCTGAAACGAGCCCATGAGGCGCTGCTGGAGTGCATGCAGAAGGCAATGAATCCCAGCCAGGAGGAGGCGGGAAAACCATGAGCGAACGTGATTCCAGATCCGTTGATGCCATCGACGAACTGGCCCCCCGGGTCCTGCTCGGCGTGCCGGAGTCCGGCGATGGCGAGAAGCTCGGTCGTCTGTTGGCGGACTGCCCCGAGGCGCGCGAACGTTTTCTCGATCACGCGACGATCCAGAGCTTCCTGGCGGAGGAGGGCAAGGCGGGGAGCTTTGCACCGGATCCGGCCGGCTTGTTCAAGGTCCTTGAAGGAGGAGGGGAACGCAGGCGCGCTCGACACCCGTGGCGCTGGGCTTCGGCTGCGGCGGCCGCAGTCACGATCGGGTTGCTGGGCCTCTTCCTGCTGAATCTTCCCGGCCGTGCCGATGCCGCGATGAAATCGCTTGAGCAGGTTATCGCGGCGTTCAGTCGTCTCGAGGACCGCAGCTACCTGATCCATGTCGATGGCGAACGGGGCAGCCAACGAAATCAAAAGCCGCGCGACCGGGGCCGAGGAGCGGGTCGCTTTCACCCGGCGGCCCACCTCGACGGCGCCCGGCTGTTCCTGCGAGGCGGGGATCAGTTCGTGTTGAAGCAGTCTTTGCCGAACGGCGAGGAGCGGGTCATGGGCGGCAACAGCAGGATGAGTTGGAGCATGCGCGGGGACGGCCCGGTTCGGATCAGCGATGACCCGCAGCGCTTCCGTGGCGGCGTGCCGGGAGGTCGCCAGCACCTGACCTTTCTCGACCTGCGCTCCCAACTCGACGAACTGAAGAGCCTCTACCAACTCGAGGTGATCAAGCCGGTTCCAGACGAGACCCACACTCTGTGCGGCCTGCGGGGATCGCGTCACTCGGCGGAGCAGGGTGGCCCGAAGTGGGTCGAGATCTGGTTCGATGCCGACCGCGGCACGATCCAACGAATGGTGCTCGACGGGCTGCCACGAAACAACGGCGGCCCGAGGCGCATCGAGTTGGAGTTGGTGTCCACCGATCGGCTCGCCCCGGATTTCTTCACCCACGACGCCCACCATGCACCCGGGCGCCCGATCGAACCCGAACCCGAACGAATCCGATGAAGACCCTCCTTGTTCTTCCGGGCTTGCTGCTGGGCGCCTGCTCCATCACCGGACTTGCCGCCGAGCGGCCGAATATCATTCTCATGCTGTCCGACGACCAGGGCTGGGACGGATTATCCGTGGCCATGGACGATGGAAATCCGCTTTCGAAGAGCGATTTCCACCAAACCCCGAACCTCGAGAAATTGGCGGCCTCCGGGATGCGCTTCGCCCGGGCCTACGCCCCGGCACCGGTGTGCTCACCAACTCGGATGAGCCTGCAGACCGGGCTCAATCCGGCCCACACCGGCTGGACCAAGGCCGCGCCCGTGTTCACCGCGGCCGACGGCTGCAAGTTGATCCCGCCAGCCAGCCGCAAGGACATCCGCGCCGATGAAACAACCATTGCCGAACTGCTGCGCAGTGCCGGCTACGCCACCGCCCACTACGGCAAGTGGCATCTCCGGGGCGGCGGCCCGGAAGCCCACGGATACGATGAAAGCGACGGCGACACCGGCAACCAGGACGCCGAGCCATTCACCGACCCCAACCCGGTGGATATCTTCGGCATGGGAGAACGCGCCGTGAAGTTCATGGAGAAGTGCAAAGGGGAGAAGAAGCCGTTCTTCATCCAGCTCTCCTATCACGCTCTGCACTACCCGGGAAATGCGCTCAGGGAAACCATCGACAAGTATTCCAAGATGCCCGCCGGCCGGCGGCACCACGATGTCGAGCGCGCCGCCATGACCGAGAACCTCGACACCGGAGTGGGCCGGATCATCGGGGCGGTCGACCGGCTCGGGTTGGGAGACACCACCTACGTGGTTTACATGTCCGACAATGGCAGTGGTGGACGCGGACAGCGTGGCGGCATCTCTGGCGGCAAAGGGTCTCTGCGTGAAGGCGGGATCCGCGTGCCCATGATCGTCCGCGGTCCGGGTATCAAGCCGGGATCCGTCTGCAAAACACCGGTATCAGGCACCGATCTGTTCGTAACCTGGTGCGCGCTGGCCGGTGTGAAAGCGGAACTCCCGGAGGGAATCGAGGGCGGCAATCTCGCCCCCTTGTGGAATGGAGAGGCAGCTTCTCCAAGGCGACCGGAACAAGGGCTCGTGTTCCACTTTCCCCACTACCAGGCCGCCGACGGCCCGTCCTCCGCCTTGGTCGACGGCAACCACAAGTTGCTCAAGCTCTATGAGACCGGAGAGACGATGCTCTTTGACCTTGATGCCGATCCGGGGGAGCGCAACGACCTGTCAGCGATGAAGCCGGACCTGGCGAAGACCCTGGCTGGGCGGCTTGAACGACGCCTGCAGGAAATGGGTGCCATGCTGCCAAAGCCGAATCCGCAGTATGACCCTGCAAAGGCCGCGGAGGCCCGGGAGAAGAAGGGCGGGAAAAAGGACAAGAGTGGCGGCAAACCCAGGCGGACCGATCGCAAGCGTTCGGCTGGAAAGCCGGGCCGCTGATTCTCGTTGGCACCCTTCCGCAGACGCCACGCGGAAGCGCCGTCGGTCGGATTATTGTCAGGTGCCGGGTTTGTTTTCTCAGCCGTCACGACAATACCCGTTGAAAGGCTGCAATGAACTTCCTTCCCCAACTGTGTGCCCTCCTCCTGTTGGCTCCTCTTGCCGCCGGAAAGCCGAACTTCCTCGTCATCCTCGTCGATGACATGGGCTGGCGCGACGTCGGGTTCGCCGGCAACGAGTTCATCGACACGCCCCACATCGATTCCCTGGCCCGGGACGGAACGGTCTTCAGCCAGGCCTATGCCAGCGCCCCGAACTGCGCCCCCACCCGCGCCAGCCTGATGACCGGCCAATACCCGCCGCGTCACGGGATATTCACCGTGGTCGACGAGCGCCACAAACCGGGCTCCCCCCATCACCGGATCATGGCCTCCGAAAGCCTGGCGGAGCTGGCCACCGAATCGGTCACGATTGCGGAGGTCATGCGCGATGGCGGTTATGCCACGGCAATGATCGGGATGTGGAATCTCGGCCGCGGCCGGAAGGGCCCGTGCACCCCGACCGGACAGGGATTCGACCTCGACCGGCAGCCGAAGCAGCTCGGCTTTGAGAAGGATGCCTATCACGACGAGTCGGGACGCTTCCTGACAGACGCTTTCGCCGAGGAGGCCATGTCGTTCATCGAACGGAATCTGGAGCAGCCGTGGTTTCTCTACCTCGCACCGCACGCGGTGCACGCGCCCTTCGATCCGCCTCCCGCCCTGCTGGAGAAATACCGGGAGAAAGCCGGGGCGAATCGTCATCTCGATCCCGCCCACGCCGCCACCGTCGAGGCGCTCGACACCGCCATCGGTCATCTCCTGGCAAAAATCGAAGAAGCCGGCCTCTCCGACGAGACCATGGTGATCT
>CAYPUM010000040.1:0-15143 GCA_964413545.1 uncultured Roseibacillus sp.
CGAGCAGCATCCAGACCATGACCCCGAGGGCCGCCAGCCGCAGTCCCGTCAACCAGCGTCCCTTTTGCACGCCCACCGCGCGCTGCTCGTAACGATACAGGAGAATGATCGCCTCGGCCGCCACCGCCGCCGGCAATGCCACCACCCACCCCGGCCACGCCGTCCCGAGATGCAGGACCAATCCCAGAACCGCCACGATCCCCCACCCGACGAGGAACACCCCCGTGAGGCGGACCACAGACAACGACAAATCCTTCATCGTGGGTTCCTCCCCTTCAACGCCGGCATGGCCGGACACCATGCATCAATCCTCCTACCCATAACGCATAACGCATAGCGCAAAACGCCGCTCGTCCCTCATCCTGCTCTTCGAAGCCGTCGCATTCGTTCGATCGTTTCGAGGCCGGGCCCGCCACGGTCTTCGAACTCGACCTTCACGTCTTCCGCGGCGCGGCGCGATTTCGAGATCCAGCGCGCCAGGGCCGCCTCCACCAGGAGGAGAAGAAAGGCCGTCACCGCAAGGAACTTCCACAGCTCATGGCCGAATCCTCTCCCGGTCAGGATCGCCACCACGTCATCCAGTGAACTCGCCTGCACAAGGTCGATCTCGTTGCGGATCAACTCGCGGTCCTCCTCGCCGAGGCTCGTCAAACGGCTTTCCTCGGGGTCCCGCCTGACCACCAACGGGACCTTCGAACGCGCGAACTCCTCGACCTCGCCGCGCAGCCGGCCGGGGACTTCGAGTTCATAGAGGCCCGGGACGGCGGCCCCGTCCACTTCGAGGAGCCGTCCGCGGCGGCCGACCGTCAGCCGCGTGCGGCGCGGCGCCCCCCGCGGATCGGTTGCCTTGCCCTCCGCCGCCACTTCGGCCTCCCCATCCCGCAGAACCGGGATGAGGACCTTCGCCGGCACGGGCTCGCGGCGCCCCCCGGGAGGGTTCCAGAACAAGCGCAGGTAGGCCCGGCCGCCGCGGTGTTGGTAATCGACCGACACCGGCACGGGAACGCCCGCCTCGAGCGTGACCGGCTTCCTGACCAACGAGTCGCGGCGGTCGACAAGGACGGTCCGTCCGGCCACCTTCATCTCGAGGCCGCCGTCGACCTCCGCCTCGAAGGTGTACCGGCCTTCGGCGGGCGGGACGAGCTGCCCCTGCCACTCGACGCGGAAGTTCTCCCGGTTCATCCCCCCGGCCGGGGCTTCCTCGCCCCAGTCGAAGTGCGGCATCGGGTCGATCCGTTCCATGGCGATCCCGCGCCGCGCGCTTTTTCCACGGTTTCTGTAGTAGCGACCCCGCAGTCCCCCGCCGCCCGGCAGGGCCACCGCCGGCCGCCAACCGGCCTCGACGTTCAGGCTCACCTCCCCCGCCCCGGCCAGCCAGCTCACAAGCTCGTGCACCATGGGGACGAAGGAGCGCCGCGTCGGGAGGTTGCCGGACCGCGCGTCGAAGCCGGCCGTCGCCATCATGATACGCCCTCTCCCGTAGTTGCGGGCGGCGAGAAGCGGCTCTCCGTTTGACAGGCGGGCCGCCACCGAGCCCCCCCGCTTCACCCGCTCCGTCCGGCGGCAGCCCGTCAGCGTCGCCTCTCCGAGGTCGGATTCCCGCTCGTCCTTGAAGAGCGCCAGTGATTCGTGGGCGAAGGTCTGCGGCGCCGGAAAGAGCCCTTCGTCGTCGACTTCGAAGCCCCCGACCCAAAGGGGCGCCACCTCCCCGTCGGGGCCGCTCCACAGATTGTAGAAATCCGCCTCGGCCCGGAGTCCCGCAAGGATGAGCAGGCCGCCGCCGCCCGCCGCGAACGATGCCAGCCGTCTCGCCGTGCCCTCCGGGAGCCGCGCCACGTCCGCCAGCACCACCACCCCGAAGGCGTCGAAATCGCCCACCGATGCAACGTCCGGCCCGGCCACCACCCGCGGCGCCATCAGGTGGGAATCCCCCGCGTCCTCGCCGCGCAACAACGCCGCCGAGGGCGCCAGCGCAAGGGCCGTGAATCCCGCCGCCCGCTCGAAGAATCCCCCCGCCGCGTTGCCGTCCACCAGCAGAACCGGAAGACGCTCCCGGACCGAAACCACCAGCTGGCGCCGGTCGTCCGCAGCCAGATCGTCGGCGGCCTCGAGGCGCGCCTCGACCACCGCCGGCCCCGGTTCTTCGAACCGGTGGCGAAACTCGACCGTTTCCCGCTGCCCCGGCGCGAGCTGCCCGAGGCCGACGGGTTCGAGCGCCCTGCCGCCCGCCGTCACTTCGAGCGGCTCCGGCGTCACGGCTTCCGTGCCGGTGTTTTCGACCGTCACCCGGATCGCCACCTCCCGGTCGGTTCCCACCAACTCCCGCGAAAGGGTCAGAGAACTCACCGCGAGGTTGCGCAGGGATGCCGGGGGCGGAAGGGTGCGCATCACGAGCTTGGGCGGCCGCGGCATGCCCTCGAGTGCCTTGCCGAAGGACGTCCACGCCGAGGGGCTCTCAAGGCGCCACCCGAGCCTCTGACCATCGGTGAAAACAAGGATCTCCTTCCCGGCGTGCGATCCCCTGCTCAAGTTCAGGAGACTCACCCCCAGCGCGTCATGAGCCCGGAACAGTCCGCCCACCGGACGCAATGATTCCAAAACCTCGATCACGTCGGCGCGGTGGGTCAGGGGGGTCCCCGTCATCTGCTCCGGGGCCGGTCCGCCGAGAATCACGGTGAAGGCCGTCCCGCGCGGGGCCTCCTTCACCAGCTCGACCGCCTCCTCGACCGCCTCCTCAAAGGCCGTCCGACCCCCCGCCCGCCGTATCGTCATCGAACTCGATGCATCGATCACCAACGCCATGTCCCGGCCCCCGGACGTCTGAAACCGGCGCAGGTTCAACCGGTGCTCGATCAGGATCAGACACCCCGCCATCAACAACAGGAACACCGCCGCCCCCCGCGTCAACCACCTCCACTTCGTCCCGCTCACCACAAACGACGCCCCGAACACCGCCAGCCCCAGAAGCGCCAGCGGCAACACGAACAGCCACGGAATCGCCGAGTCGGGCGGCACGAAAGGACGCGCCACCGCCAGCGCCAACAGCGCCACCAGCAGACAACGCGCCGCCATCAGCAGCATGTCCTCCCACTCCATCCGCCGCCTCCGCAACGCCACCGTGTCGAACAAGAACCGCATCGCTCCCCAGTCGAGCGGCTTCGCCGATCGCCGCCGCATCATGTGCAGCACCACCGGCACCAGCACCCCCGCCAGCCCGAGCAGCAACCATGGATTCAGAAATAACACCGGCTCTCAGAAGACGCCTCCCGGCGTCGTGATTGATGATTCTTGACCTGCGAAGGACTGTCGCGCTCCTCCTGCGGCGGTTCTTATGCTGCTCACAAGGATCGAGACGAGTTCCTTGCGGTCCGCGATGTTCCGCTCCCCCTTCACCTTTTGGCGTGCATTCTCCTTCCCAAATACCGCAACAGCGTATCCCGCAGGGGGGTCTTGGTATTCACCGGGACGTAATCGGCCCGGAGGTTGCCGCAGGCGGCTTCCATCGTCCGGATGAAGTCCCGGATGCGTTCGATATAGGCGGCCCGCACCGCCCGCGGATCGATGCGCAGCACCGGCTCGACTCCCTCGAGATCGCGGAACCGCTGGAACGACTTGAACGGAAACGTGAGTTCCTCGTCCGCCAGCACGTGAAATACCACCAGCTCGTGCTGGCGGAAATCGAAGTGGTGCATGGCCTCGACAATCTCGCGCGGTTCGTCGAGGAGGTCGCTGATCAACATCACCAGCCCCCGTTTCGGCACCCGCTCCGCCACCTCGTGCAGGACGCCGCCCACGTTTGTTTCAGCGCCGGTGTTCGCGTCGTACAAGGCGTCGATGATCCGCCGCACATGGCTCGGGCGGCTCTCGGCCCGGTAGTAACTGCGCACCGCGGAATCGAACGTCACCAACCCCGCCGCGTCCCCCTGCTTGATGAACAGATATGCCATGGCGGCCGCAAGGTAACGGGCGCAGGAGAACTTCGACATCTCCTCGCCGTCAACCCGGGCCGCCGACTCGCCGCAATATGCCATCGACCCCGACACATCGACCGCCATGGTGACCCGCAGGTTGGTCTCCTCGATGAACTGCTTGACGACATTCCGGTCGCTGCGGGCCATCACCCGCCAGTCGAGGTTCCGCGGCTCGTCGCCCGGCGTGTATTGGCGGTGCTCGGCAAACTCGACCGAGATCCCCTTGTCAGGGCTGCTGTGCCTGCCCGTCAGGGTCCCCTGCATCCGCCGCCGCGCCAGCCACTCGAGACGCCGCATCACCCCCATCGTCTCCTCCGGCAGAAGACGCATCGATTCGGGAAGGTCGAGAGTGGCAGGCATCGCGTGTTCTCAGTGATGACGAGTGCCTTCCCTCAGCCGTTCGTCAGCCGGCCCGGGGGCTGATTGTTGGCTGCCGATTGTCGAGCTTTGATTCACCTGACTTCAAGGATCAGCAATCAGGAATCACGAATCACTCCCCCTCAGATCTTGATCTCCTCCTTCGGCGCGAGGTTTTCCAGCAGCATCCGCACGATGTCGTCGCTTTTCACGCCGGAGGCCTCGGCGTTGAAGGTGGTGAGGATGCGATGCCGCATGACCGGGTAGGCCACCGCCGCAACATCGCCCGTGGTGGCGTGAAAGCGCCCCCGCAGCACGGCGTGCGCCTTGGCCGCCCAAATCAGCGCGATCCCGGCCCGCGGCCCGGCGCCCCAGCCGACCAGATCCTTCACGAATTCCGGCGCCCCGCCCGATCCCGGCCGCGAAGCCCGCGCAAGGTCAGCCGCAAAATCGATCACGTGGTCGCCCACCGGAACCCGCTTCACGATCTCCTGCAAACGCACAATCTCGGAAGCGTTCATCAGCGGCTTGATCTCCGCCCCGCCGGGACTGGTGACACGCCGGATGATCTGGCGCTCCTCGTCCTCGTCGGGGTAATCGACAACGATGTTGAACAGGAACCGGTCGAGCTGCGCCTCGGGAAGCGGGTAGGTCCCCTCCTGCTCGATCGGGTTCTGGGTCGCCAGCACGAAGAACGGTTCCGGAAGCGGCAGGGTCTTGTCGCCCACCGTGACGTGCCGCTCCTGCATCGCCTCCAGCAACGCCGCCTGCGTCTTCGGAGGAGTCCGGTTGATCTCGTCCGCCAGAATCATGTTCGCGAAGACCGGCCCTTCGATGAACCGGAAGCCGCGGTGACCAGTCTCCGGGTCCACTTCGAGAACGTCCGAACCCGTGATGTCGGCCGGCATCAGGTCCGGCGTGAACTGGATGCGTTTGAAGCTCAAGTCCAGCGCCTGCGAGACGGTCGACACCAGCAGCGTCTTCGCAAGCCCCGGCACCCCGACCAGCAAGGCGTGCCCCCGGCAGAAAATGGCCATCAGCACCTCCTCCACCACCTGCCCCTGGCCCACAATCACCCGCCCCAGCTCCCGCTTCATCTCCTCGTAGACGCGATGGAGTCTCTCGACCGCCCCCTTGTCGTCCGTACCCATGCCCCCACAACTACGAACCCCTCCGGAAACCTCTTGCAGTCCGAGAGTAGTGCAGGTTTCCAACCTGACGGCCGATTCCTCGTTGCATTGGCGTTACAGACACGGCCGGGAAGGATTCCGGGCCAACTCGCAGGTTGGAAACCGGCGCCACTTTTCTGCCGCGCCACGCCGGCCGGGATAGAACCCCGCAAGTTTCCCGTAGTCATCTCCCACGGTGTTCATGCCCTGCCTGCAACCGCACCTCCCGAAATGAAAAGGAGCAAGCCATCGTCAACCCAGCCCGCGCCTGGCGCCTTCGAATCGGAGACCGGTTTCCCGATCTTGCCGGACTCCGAAGACGCTCTATCATCGGCCTTCGTCCCAGTGACCACCCCGCCTCCCCCGAGCCCCCCCCGCGCCTGGGCCGAGATCGATCTCTCCGCCCTCCGTCACAACCTCGGAGTAGCGCGCCAATTCGGCGGCCCGGGCATCATGGCGGTGCTCAAGGCGGGCGCCTACGGCCACGGGCTGGAACCGCTCGCAAGGGCGCTCGACGGGGAAGGCCTCGCTTTCTTCGGAGTGGCCAACGTCGGGGAAGCCCGCCGCCTGTCCGATGCGGGCATCCGAACGCCGGTCTACCTTCTCGGCCCCACCCTCGCGGAGGAGCGCGACGAAGCAGTGGCCCGCGGCTGGACGCCCTGCCTCTCGACCATCGAGGAAGCCTCCCATTTCGACCGCCTTGCGCAGCGCCGCGACGTGCGGGTCACGGGGCACCTCACGATCGACACCGGCATGGGACGCGGGGGGTTCCTGCCGGAAAAGGCGGCGGCAGCGCTCGACGAGATCCGCACCCTCCCCGCGATCCGGCTTGGCGGCATCGGCTCCCATCTGCCTTCCGCCGACGAGGATCCGGAGTTTACCCAGCATCAATTCGAGACCTTCGACGGTTTGGTGTCCGCTCTTTTCCCCGGCCTTTGCCCGGAGGCTGCGCCGGCCTCGGGGGGCAACGAATCCCGTCGCTCGCCGCATGCCTTTCACATTCACCTTGCGAACTCCGCCGGGATGCTGGGGTACGTGTCACGCACCGCCAACCTCGTTCGCCCGGGGCTCATGCTCTACGGGGCCTCCCCCCTCCCCGAGCACCAAGGCAGGTTGCGCGCCGTCATGACGCTCAAGTCCCGCGTGTCGGTCATCCGCGAACTGCCCGCCGGTCACGGCGTCTCCTACGGCCGCACCTTCATCACGACGAGGCCCACCCGGGTCGCCACGATCGGCATCGGATACGGCGACGGATACCCGCGCCACCTTTCCAACAACCGCCCCGAGGTGGTGATCCGCGACCGGCGGGTCCCGATCATCGGACGGGTCACGATGGACCAGGTCATGGCCGACGTCACTGATCTTCCCGACTGCCGGGCCGGCGACGAGGTGGAACTCTTCGGTCCGCGCCTCCCGGTTCGTGAAATCGCCGAAAAGGCCGGCACCATCCCATGGGAAATCTTCACCCTGATCACTCCGCGCGTCACGCGCATCTATCGCGACTGAGAAACGGTTGTTTCCCCTTGCCAACCCGCGCCACAGCGTCCTTGTTGCCCTGCATGAAACCGGTTTGGCTCTTCATCGCTCCGTTCGTCGTCTCCTGCTCCGCGCCTTCCCCCGGAGGCGACGCCGCCTCGTCGGCGGGCCAGCCTTCCTCCGTTGACGCCGTTGAACGCAAAATGATCGCCCTCCTCGAGAAGTTCGACCGCTACGACTACAACGGGGACGGGCGCCTGACGCGCGACGAAATCCGCAACGGCGCCCGGGAGGCCGAAATGCACGAGGTCAGCGCCAGGGAACTGGATCGCGCCTTCGCATTCTACGACACCAACCGCGACGGGTTCATCTCCCTCGCCGAAGCCAACGCCGGCTTCCGTCGCGGACCTGAAGCCTTCTCATCCTGATCGTGAACACCAGAGCCAATCGTCAGTCTCGGAATCCGGGCCACGCCGCGGGAACGGCGGCGTCCACCGGCCGGAATCTCTCCGCGACTTCCCGTGATGGACGTGTCCACGGGGTCCGCCGTGGGTTGCCGATCGTCTTTCTTCTGCTGGCGCTCGTGTCGGCGCCGGTCCTTGCCTGCAGCGTGCCGGTTTTCCGCTACGCGCTGCTGTGGTGGGGAGCGCGCCACGCCTCGGAGTGTTACCAGGTGGTGTTGTTCCACCGCGGCGACCTGGACGACGCGCAACAGGCCCTTGCAGACCGGCTTGAAGCGGGCGCATGGTCGCAGGAGGGGGGCGCGAACTACGTCTTCCTCACAGTCGATCTGGCCGGAGAGGTGCCCGAGGAGGCTCAGCGCGTCTGGAACGAGCAGGAAGACGCCACAGCGCCGTGGCTGATGCTGCGTTACCCGCCCGTCCTCCAGATGGAACAGGAAGCATGGGCCGGCCCGCTTTCGTCCGGGTCCGTCGATCTGCTGCTCGATTCGCCCGTGCGCCAGACCATCGGCACGCGATTGCTGAACGGCGCCACCGCGGTGTGGGTGTTCCTCGAAAGCGGCAACGCCGGCAAGGATGCCGCCGCCCTGAAACGCTTGAACGAAACGCTCGAAGCATTGCAGCCCCAACTGCGCCTCCCCACCGAGGCCGACGACCCGCTCGACACTCCCGAGGACCGCGCCCTCGAACAAGCCGCCGTGGATGACGGCCTGCCCCCGTTGAAGATCGATTTCAGCGTGATCAGCATTCCGCGCGACGAGGCCGGCGAGGGGGTGCTGCGCGACATGCTCCGGCACAGCGAGACGGACCTGACCACCGAATACGCCGGCGAGCCGATCATCTTCCCGGTGTTCGGACAGGGGCGGGCGCTGTGGGCGCTGGTCGGGGAGGGCATCAGTTCCAGACTCATCGAGGAATACTGCTACTACCTGACCGGGATGTGCTCATGCCAGGTCAAGATGCAGAACCCCGGCTTCGACTTGCTGATGGCCACCAACTGGCAGCAGTTGTGGGAGGAGCCCGCGTCGGACGCCGAAAGCGAACCCACCGTCGCCGGACACCTGCCCAGCACCATCGGCGCCGTGACCGCCGCACCCGGGAACGGTCCCCCCGATGCGGCCGCCCCGGTCCGGTCCGCCACCAGCACCACGTCCCGGGCCGATGTCTCGCAAAACGCCCCCGGCACCCGCCTGTGGTGGGGAATCGCCACCGGAATCGGGGTTGTCGGGCTGGGTCTGGCAGGCGTCGTCTCATGGGTGACCCTGCGCAACCGGGGGAATCGATCATGACCATCTGGCGCCTGATGCGAAAGGAGATCGCGCACCGGCCGGGCAATTTCCTGCTGGCGGTGGTCGCGGTGACCGTGGCGGCGGGCGTGGTGGTCACGGCCGTGATGGCCTTGCAGGCCCATGGCCTCGCCACCGAACAGCGCCTCAACCGGATGCGCGACGAGGCCGACCAACGCCTCGCCGCCATGGAGGACGACTACCGCAAATACATGAAGGAACTCGGATACAACCTCCTCATCCTGCCCGCTGCGCAGGACCTCACCGAGTTCTGGACGCGCGGATACGCCGAACACACCATGCCGCAGGACCACGTCGCCAAGTTGGCCAACTCCAACACCTACACGATGCGCCACCTCTTGCCGCTCGTTCAGCAGCAGGTCTACTGGCCGCAGCAGAAACGCACCATCACCCTGATCGGCACCCGCGGGGAAGTGCCCCTCGCCCATCGCAAACCCAAGGAGCCCATGCTGCTCGCCGTGCCCGAAGGAGAGGCCGTCGTCGGATACCAGCTCGCCCGCGACCTGAAACTCAACCCCGGCGGCACCATCAACCTCCTCGGCCGCACCTTCACGGTGGCAAAAATCGTCCCCGAACGCGGATCGCGCGACGACTCGACCATCTGGATCGACCTCGCCGCCGCCCAGCAACTGCTCGACATGCCCGGCCGCATCAACGCCATCGAGGCCCTCAAATGCTTCTGCGCCGGCGCGGGCGTCGAAAAGCTTCGCAAGGAAGTGGCGTCCGTCCTGCCCGACGCCACCGTCATCGTCCGCCAGAACGAGGTCACCGTCCGCGCCAAGGCCCGCGCCCGCGCCAAGGCCGAACACGAGGAGGCCCTCGCCGCGGAACGTGCCAACAGGAAAGAACTGCGACAGTCCCGCGAAATGTTCGCCGCCGTGCTCTCGCCGTCCGTCATCGTGGGTGCAACGGTCTGGATCGGACTGCTGGCCTACGGCAACGTCCGCCAGCGCGCCGGCGAGATCGCCATCCTGCGCGCCCTCGGCGTCCGCAGTGCCCGCGTCTTCAAGTTGTTCCTCTCGCGGGCGGTGTTGATCGGGCTGATCGGCGCGGGGGCCGGTTGTGTTGCGGGGGCCGGAACGGGCGGGTGGCTGGCGGCTCGCCTCGAGCCGGTGCTCGATCCGGCCGGGACGCTGGTGGTGTTGCCATGGACGCTCCTCGCGGGCACCATCGCCGCGGCCCCGTTGCTGTCGGCGGCGGCCAGTTGGGCGCCCTCCCTGCTCGCCGCCCGCCAGAACCCCGCCGACATCCTCGCCTCCGAGTGAGAGCACCCCCCGGTCATGCTGGACCTCCGTAACATCACCAAGACCTACCCGGCCGCCGACGGGCCGGTGCACGCCCTCGACAACGTCTCGATCCACGTCGAGCCCGGCTCCTTTACCGCGGTGTGCGGCCCCAGCGGCTGCGGCAAGACGACCCTCCTGCTGACCGCCGGCGCCCTGCTCGCCCCGACCGCCGGAGAGGTCGTCATCGACGGCCGGGACGTCTACGCCCTTTCCCCCGAACAACGCGCCGCGTTCCGGGCCTCCCACATCGGTTTCGTCTTCCAGCAGTTCCACCTCATCAGCTACCTTTCGGTGCGCGACAACATCATGGCCGCCGCCCTCGCCACCGACGACCCCGAGGCCGGTCAACGCGCCGACGCCTTGATCGAGGAGCTTGGCCTGACCGACCGGGCCGCCCACCGGCCCGGTGAACTGAGCACCGGCCAGCGCCAGCGCACCGCCATGGCCCGCGCCCTGCTCAACCGCCCCAAGCTCCTCCTCGCCGACGAGCCCACCGGCAACCTTGACCGGGACAACGCCGCCATCGTCCTCGATCACCTCGCCGCTTTCGCCGCCGCCGGCGGGGCCGTGCTGCTGGTCACGCACGATCCCACCGCCGCCCGACGCGCCCACCAATTCGTCCATCTTGACACCGGCCGCCTCGTGCCGGCCGAACCAACCGCCGCCGGAGCATAGCGCCAAATGGTCATTGCGATGAAACGAAACCGGCCGCGCCACTGCCCCGGCGCCGCTCCGAGCATCGGGCTGCTGGCACTGATTACCATCGTGATCGCAGGATTGCTGATCGTCGCGCTTCTTTACCGGCCCGAACGCGGTGACGGCGGCACCCGGACCCTTTTCGTGTATTGTGCGGCCGGCATGCGGGTCCCGGTCGAACAGATCGCGGAACGTTATGAACACGAGCATGGCGTGTCGATCGAACTGCAATTCGGCGGATCGAACACGCTGCTGAGCCAGTTGCAGGTCAGCCGGGTCGGCGATCTTTATCTTGCGGGCGACGCCACCTACACGCAGCTCGCAGCCGACAAGGGGCTCGCGGATGAACGCCTGACCGTCGCCACCATGCGGCCCGTCATCATCACCCCGGCAGGCAATCCAAAGAACATCAAGGCCCTCGACGACCTCCTCGACCGGGACGTGAAAGTGGCGCTCGGCAATCCCGACGCCGCCGCCATCGGAAGATCCGTCCGCGAAGTCCTCGATCAAACCGGCAAATGGACCGCCCTGCAGGAGCACGCCCGCACAAACGGCGTCTTCAAACCGACCGTGACCGATGTCGCCAACGACGTCAAACTCGGCAGCGTCCACGCCGGTATCGTCTGGAACACCACCGCCGCCATGTACCCGTCCCTCAACGCCATCGCAGCGCCGGAACTGGCCGCGGGCGAAGTGGCCATCGAAGTGGCCGTCCTCCGCAGCTCCGAGGCGCCCACCGCCGCCCTGCGCTTCGCGCGATACCTCACCGCCCGCGATCGCGGACTCGAAACGTTCGGCAGCTACAACTTCGATACCATCGACGGCGACCCGTGGGCCGCCCGGCCGCAACTGACGTTCTTCTGTGGCGCGGTCAACCGCCGCGCCGTCGACCGCGTCGTGCGCAAGTTCGCGAAACGCGAGGGCGTCGACGTCAACGTCGTCTACAACGGCTGCGGCATCCTGACCGGCCAGATGAAAACCATCCGCGACCAGTCCACCACCGCCGGCTTCCCCGACGCCTACATGGCTTGCGACGTCTACTACCTCGATACCGTGCGCGACTGGTTCCAGGAGTCCGTCGAAGTGTCCGACACCCGCATCGTCATCGCGGTCCCCCCCGGCAACCCGAGGAACATCCAGTCCCTCGACGACCTCGCCGAACCGGGGCTGCGCGTCGCGGTCGGCCAGCCCAAGCAGTGCACGATCGGCGTCCTCACCCGCCAACTGCTCGATGGCGAAGGCGTGGCCGAAGCCGTCATGAAGAACGTCGTCATGCAGACCACCTCCTCGGCGCTCCTGGTGCCGGCCGTGACCGACGGCGGCGCCGACGCCGCCCTCGCATACGCCACCGACACCCTCGCCGCCGCCGGCATGGTCGAGACGATCGCGATCGATTCGTCCCGCGCCGAGGCCGTGCAGCCGTTCGCCATCGCCCGCACCAGTCCCTACAAGCAACTCGGCCGCCGCCTGAAGGACAGCATCACCAGCGCCCGCGGGTCATTCGAAGATGCCGGCTTCCACTGGCGGCTGGACGCAACCGCCGAGGCCGCCGACACCCCATGACCGACGCCCCCGCGGACAGGCCGACCACTCCCGCCGCCCGGCCCCATCGCGTCGGACGCGACTGGCCGTTCTACCTCGGCCTCGGCATCCTCGGTGGCGCCTACGTCGTGCTCCTGCTGGCGATGCTGGTGGCCGACATGCGATACGTCACCGGCAGCGACCTCGTCGACGCCCTGCGCAAACCGGCCATCCGCGCCTCCATCCGGCTCAGCCTGATCTCATGCACCTTGACGGCGCTCTTCTCACTTTGGGTGGCGATACCAATCGGGTACATCCTCAGCCGTTGGAATGACACCGCGTTCGCCGAAGCCCTGCGCGGCCGGGTCCTCTCCGTGAACCAGTGGCGCGCGGTGTCGAAGCTGGTGCGCAACGCGATCGACGCCATCCTCGACATTCCGATCGTGCTCCCGCCGCTGGTGGTGGGATTGTCGCTGCTGATCCTCTTTCAATTCCCGCCCTTTTCCGGGGTGGCCGACTTGGTGGTCTATCAGGTGCCGGCTGTGATCCTCGCGCAGTTCATGGTGGCCTGCGCCTTCGCGGTGGGAACGATGCGCGCCACCTTCGACCAGATCGACCCCCGCCGCGAGCAGGTCGCCCTGTCCCTCGGATGCACCCGTGCCCAGGCCTTCTCGCGCATCACGCTCCCGGAGGCACATCGCGGCATCATCACCGCCGCCACCCTCGCCTGGGCCCGGGCCTTGGGCGAGTTCGGTCCGCTCCTCATCTTCGCGGGCGCCACCCGCCACAAGACCGAGGTGCTCTCAACAACCGTCTTCCTGGAACTCAGCATCGGCGACCTCGAAGCCGCCGTCGCGGTCTCCCTCATCATGATCGCCTCCGCCGTGGTGGTCCTCATCATCACCCGCCTCTGGGGCTCGAAACAATTCTCGATCTGACACGCCGCGCATGATCCGCCTCATCGACCTCACCATCCACCTTGGCGGGTTCACGCTGAAACAGGTGAATCTCGCGGTGCCCGGCGGCGCCTACGGCGTGCTGACCGGCCGCACCGGCAGCGGCAAGACGTCCCTCCTCGAGACCATCGTCGGCCTGCGCGCCCCCGCCGCCGGATCGATCGAACTCGATGGACGCGACGTGACTCACCTCCGCCCGGCGGAGCGCGGCATCGGGTATGTCCCCCAGGACGGCGCCCTCTTCCCGACCATGCGCGTGCGCGACAACCTCGCTTTCGCGCTCACCGTCCGCAAGGCCCCTCCCTCGCGGATCCGCGAGCGCATCGGCGAGGTGGCCGCACTGCTCGACATCTCCCGCCTGCTGGACCGATACCCCGCAAAGCTCAGCGGCGGCGAAAAACAGCGCGTCGCGCTGGGACGAGCCCTCGCCTTCGAACCGAAGATGCTGCTGCTCGACGAACCGCTCAGCGCACTCGACGAAGATACCCGGCGGCAGATGTACCAGGTGTTGCGCGACATGCGCCAGGGCACCGGCGTCACCGTCCTCCACGTCACCCACAACCGCGAAGACGCCGCCGCCCTCGCCGAGCACCAGTTCCTCCTCGACGAGGGCCGCATCGTCGAGCAGGACCCTCCCGGCCGGGATGAACACCCTCCCGAAAACCGCCCGGCGCCCACCAGGCCGCCCGAACTCCCCACCGGTTGATTCCCGCCCCAACCTCGTATGAACGAGCCCCATGGTATCGACGTGGCGCCGCGCGAACTCAGCGACGAGGAGCGCGCCACCTACGAGTGGCAGATGTGGGTCGGGGACTTCGGGGAGACCGGTCAACAACGGCTCAAGGGCGCCTCGGTCCTCGTCTCCCGGGTGGGAGGCGTCGGCGGCCTGGTGGCCCTCGAATTGGCCGCGGCCGGCATCGGCAGGCTCGTCGTCGCCCACGCCGGGCGCACGCGCCCCGCCGACCTCAACCGCCAGCTCCTCATGACCCACGACAACCTCGGCAAGGAACGCACCCCGTGCATCGAGGCCAGCCTCAAGCGGCTCAACCCGAGGCTCGAAGTGGTCGCCGTGCCGCAGAACATCAATGAAGACAACGCCGCCGGGCTCGTCGAGCAGGTCGACATCATCGTCGACTGCGCTCCCCTCTTCCCGGAGCGCTTCGCGATGAACCGCCAATCCGTCCTCCAACGCAAGCCAATGGTCGAGTGCGCCATGTACGAGATGGAGGCCTACCTCACCACCTTCGTCCCCGGTCAAACCCCCTGCCTCGCCTGCCTTTCCCCAGAGGAACCCGCTTGGTGGAAACGCCGCTTCCCCGTCATCGGTGCGGTCTCCGGCACCGTCGCCTGCATGGCGGCAGTCGAGACCATCAAGCTCATCACCGCCCTCGGCCAGCCCCTCCTCGGCCGCATGCTCGCCATCGACCTCCGCCACATGACCACCAGATCCCTCAACCTCGCCCGCGACCCCGCCTGCCCCGTCTGCGCCTCCTCCCGACAAGCTGTGGACTGAGGGATTAGGGGTCAGTGGATTAGGGGTCAGGCCAAATTATTCGATAGTGACACGCTTGCTCAGGTGGACCAGCAGCTCCCTCCCACGCCCCCGCGCCGCACGCAGGTCTGTTCAACGTTGAACACCCGAACGAGGCAGCCCCCGCCGAACGCGCGGACTCCATCCCCACCCGCGGCGCCGTCAGCCCTTCCACCCTCGCCACCTTCCATCGCCCCCTCCCTCCCGCCCTGCGCTGCAGGCGTTTCCGCCAACTTTTCCCGACTGCACCCCGCATCCTGCATCTTGCACCCTGCATCCTGCATCTCACGCTCCCGCGGCCTTCTCCCGCCGCTTCCGATCATGCGGGCACAGGATCCGCTTGCGGAGCCGAATGAGCCTCGGCGTGGCCTCGACGAACTCATCCGGCTCGATGTATTCGATGGCGCGCTCG
>CAYPUM010000041.1:0-15078 GCA_964413545.1 uncultured Roseibacillus sp.
ATTCCGCAGATTCCCGATTTCCGGGCAACGTAAAACGTTGACTGACCCCATCTTCGCGTGGTTCAGGGTGAGCGCGTGTGAGAGCGGTGTCGCCGCCCCGTTGGGGCATTGCCACCGCGCACTTTGGAAGGCGCGAGGTGCGGCTGTCTCTTCGGGGTTGCCCGGCGGCGGGGAGGGGGCACACTGCGCGCGTGTCCCCGCCCGTGCCGAGTTTCCGGATCGATCTTGCCCGAGTCCGTGCGAACTGCGAGGTGCTGGCGGATGTTCGGCGGCGGAGCGGTTGCCGGATCGTCCACGCCCTGAAGGCGTTCGCGGTGCCGGCGGTGTTTCCCGTCCTTCGCGAGTATCTCGACGGGTGTTGCGCCTCGGGGCCGTGGGAGGCGCGGCTGGCGGCGGAGTTCTTCGGCGGGCATATTCTGACGTGTGGCCCGGCGTATTCCGACGAGGACCTCGAGACCCTCCTGGCGGTGACGCACCACCTCGACTTCAACTCGGTCGGGCAGTGGGAGCGCTTCCGCAGGCGGGTCATGGGGCATCCGCGCTTCCGGTCGGGCGAGTTGCGCTGCGGGCTGCGGGTCAACCCGCGTTGCTCGACCACGGCGGTGGCGAAATATGATCCGTGCGCTCCCGGGTCCCGGCTTGGCGCCCCGGTCGAATCGCTACGCGGCGCCGGCCTCGACGGGATTACCGGCCTCCACTTCCACACACTCTGCGAGCAGGGCGGCGAGGATCTCGAAAAGACGCTCGAAGCCGTCGACCGGCAGTTCGGGGACCTCCTGCGCTCCCCCTCGATCCGGAGCTTCAACCTCGGCGGCGGACACTGGATCACCATGCCCGATTACGACCGCGACCTGCTCGTGCGCCTCGTCGCGGAGACCCGCGAGCGATATCGTCTCGAGGAGGTCTGGCTCGAGCCGGGAGAGGCGGCAGTGCTACACTCCGGCGTTCTCGTCGCGCACGTTGTGGATCTCTTCTCGAACGACGCCTTGGAACATGCAATTCTCGACGTCTCGGCCGCCGCCCACATGCCCGACACCCTCGATATGCCCTACCGCCCGGAAGTGACTCTCGACGGCCGCCCGGCGGGGGAGTCGGGGCCGCACCTCTACCGCCTCGGGGGGTGCACCTGCCTCGCCGGAGACGTGATCGGCGACTTCGCCTTCCACCGCCCGCTGCGGGTCGGCGACGAACTGCGCTTCCACGACATGGCACAGTACACCATCGTGAAAACGACCTGTTTCAACGGCGTCCGACACCCCGACATCGTCCTCCGGCACGAGGATGGCCGGCTCGAAACGGTCCGCCGGTTCGATTACGGCGACTTCCGTAGCCAAATGGGCTGGTCGCCGCCCGGGAACCCCTGAAGGCCGGGATTCGCCGGAAACGAGCGAACAAGTCATCCCCGTGAACGTTACTCCGAGTTCTCCCCGATTTCTCGAAGCCCGGCCTGAGATCCAACCGGGCGCTCCGGCCCTGTTGGGCGTCCCCTACGAAGGCACGGCGTGCTTTCGCAAGGGGACGGCCGGGGGACCGCGGGCCATCCGCGAAGCCTCCGAAGGGCTCGAAAGCTACTCGCCCCGCCTCCAACGGGACCTCGCGGACGTGGCGTTCGCCGACCTCGGCGACCTCGTCCTCCCCGGCGATGATGCGCGACAGGTCGCGGAGGCCGTCGAAAAAGCCTGCCGGGAGGTCCTCGGGCGCCCGGCCCGGCCGATCCTCCTTGGAGGGGAGCATTCGTTCACGCCCGGAGCGGTGCAGGCCGTGGCCGGGGCGCATCCCGGTCTTGCGGTGCTTCAGTTCGACGCCCATGCCGACCTGAGGGATTCGTGGACCGGGACGCCATGGAGCCACGCGTGCGCCATGCGCCGCGTCCTCGAGATCGTCCCGCCGGCCCGCCTCCTGCAATGCGGCGTCCGCTCCGGAACCATGGCGGAATTCGCGGAGCTCCGCGAGAGCGCCCGGCTCGTTCGCCCGGATGCCGCCGGCCTTGCCGATGCGCTTGCCCGTTTCGGGGACGGCTGCCCGCTTTATGTGACCATCGACCTCGATCTCTTCGATCCCGCCCAGCTGCCGGGAACCGGCACTCCCGAGCCCGGCGGCATCGACTGGCTCACGTTCGAATCCCTCCTCGGGACAATCCCATGGCAGCACGTCGTGGCTTGCGACCTCGTCGAACTCGCCCCCTCGCTCGACCCCTCGGGGTGTTCGTCGGTTCTCGCCGGCAAAGTTCTGCGCGAGGTCATCCTGGAAATGTCGATCAACCCGTAAACGTCGCCCCCGCCGCTCGTCAAGGTGCAGCTCCCCACGCTGTTCGCCCCGCCGGAGTCGTAGCCCTTCAGCCCGTCACACCGCCACCCCGAAGAAATCGCGCAGCACGTCGCGATAGACCTGACGCTTGAACTCGGGAATCCACTCGAGGTCGAACTCGTGCGGTTCGATCCACCGGTAGTCCCGGAACTCCCTCGGTCCCCGGTGGACGTCGATCGGCGGGGCGTCCGGCCGCAGGCGGCAGAGGTAATACGTCTGGGACTGGCCGTCGTATCGGTTTCCCTTGCGGCGTTTCACTTCCCCGGGATACAGGTATTCGTACCCGTCGCGGGATGCGATCACACGGTAGGCCTGCGGGGGCAACCCGATTTCCTCTTCGACTTCGCGATGCAGGGCTTCCTCGGGGGATTCGCCGGCATCCACCCCCCCTTGGGGGACCTGCCAGCCCCCGAACACCTTGGCCCGTTCGCAGATGAGGAGTTGATCGTTGCTGTTCAGGAGGAGCAACGCCACGTTGGGCCGGTACCTCGCCATGGCCCCTTCAGGATGCCAGATCCGCCGCCAGCCTCAATCGCGAATCCCCCGGATGATGCTTTGACGCGCGCGAATCCCTGCCCGATACTCGTGGTTGTCACCTCACCTCACCATGGTCATGAAACTGATAATCCTTCTCACCGTCCTCGCCCTGGCGCCCTTCGCGGCGGCCCAGAACTCCGGCCGCACCGCCAATCCCGAAGCCACTCCGAATTCCGACGAGAAGCCGTACACCGACAAGGAGGACCAGCGCGGCTTCTGGCAGGCCAGCATGCCGGGCGGCAGCTTCCTCGTCGCGCTCAGCAAGATCACCTCCGTCAGCAAACATCAGTACCTGCTCGACGGATCTCTCATCGTCACGGAGGTGACCATCGACACCCTCGGCGATTCTCTGGTCCGGATCTACCAGATCACTCCCGCCGCCGAGAACAGCAACCTCGCCACCCCAGTGCGCGTCGTCGAGCGGGGCAAGGAACTGCTCGAGCGCGTCGGGCAACGCACCGGCTCCGACTTCAACAACATGGTGCACAAGCAATACCCCACCACCACCCATTCCAAGACCATCGAGTTCCGCGTCGCGGACGCCGGCACCCTCGACGCCCTCCACAACAGCGTCCGCCGGGCATGGATGACCGGCAAGGGCCGGCGCTTCGTGCTCAAGGAGTAGAGGAGGTGTCCGTGCCGGGCGCCTCGTCCCCCTCCTCTTCCGGTTCGCCGTCCTCGCTTTCGTCGTCGCTCTCGTCCGTCCCCGGCGGCGGCTCGGGAGAGCCCCCGAGCACCCCGTTCAGGAGTGAATTCACACCCTCGCGCACGACCTTGGCGCCCTCTTCGACCACGGCGCTCCCCTCGCCGATGACGCGAGCGCCCGCCTCGGCCATCTCGCCGCCCGCTTCGAGGATCTTCAGGGCCGCTTCGCCGACCGGCCTGCCGCTGTGCTTGAGAATCGGCTGGCCCGCCACGATTTCGATCATGCGCTCCCCGGCGGCGGCGAACAGCCGATTGCTCAGATCCTCCTTGGGATGGCTGGTGGTTCCGCTGACCGCGACCGGAGTCCAGAGCATTCCGGATTTCCCGGTCAGGAAGACCTTGGTCTCCGCTCCGGGGATGTGTGCAAGGGTGCCGGGCGGAATCCCCACCTCCAACTGCCCGTCCAACCGCCCCTCGACGATGCTGAGGCGGCCTTCCACCCGCACCAACCCTTCGCTCGCCACCACGATCTCCGTCAGATCAAGGCGCTCGCCCACGTCGCGATACTTGAGCCTGGCCTCGCGAAGCGCCAACCGCCGGAACCGCTCGATGTCGGTGTAGGCCGCAATCCGGTCCAGAATCGGAAGCGCCGTCAAATAACCTCTGCTGAGCTCGATGTCCCCGGTGATCACCGGCGGATCCCCGCCCCGGCCCTCGACCGTGAAATCCGAACTCAATTCGCCCCGCAACCGCTTCTTCCAGTCGTCGGGAAGAACCTCCTCGCACTGCACATCGCTCAGCGAGGCGCTCAGCACATACCTCCCGCTCCGAAACCGCACTTCGCCATCCATCGCAAGGCGTCCCGAATCGAAAACCCCCCAGTGGGATTCAGTGACGAACAGGCTCCCGTCGGCATAGCGCAACCGCGCCTCCTTGAGTCGCGGATCCGGAAACAACTTCAGGGGGGTTGCAAGCCGCCCCCGGCTCAGGATCGCCTCGTAGGTTCCCGGCGCCCGCCCCTGGCTGAATCGCGCCCGGATCCCCCGCCAACTCACATCCTCCTCACGCAGCGCAACCCGCCCGGAGCATTCGGCGATCGTCACCCCCGCGATGTCGACCGCGCCGTCCCCTCCCGAATCGAGGTCAATCTCCGGCGCCTCCCTCGTGGCGTCCAGTTCGGCGTGCAGCCGCCGCACATGCACTTCCGAGGCTTCGAGCTTCCTGCGCAGCAGAGCCGCCATGCGGACCTCCGTTTCGAAATCCTCCATTTCGACATAGTCGATCATCCTGCTGCCATAGGCGTCGAAGCGTGGGACGCGGACCATCATGCCGTCCCAATCGAACCGCTCGAATCGCGCCTCGGCTTCCAGCGCCTCGCTCACGCGCCGGTTCATCGACTTCCGAAAGCCCTCGCTGGACAGATATCCCTTCAGCCAGAGGTAGCCGCCCAGCAACCCCGCCACGGCGGCGGCCGCCAGAACCGCCACCGCACGACCGGCCCACCGTCCGGCCCGATTCCGGCCGGACCGCCCCCTCCTTCTCGCTCGGCGTCGTCGCGACATCCCGGCACAAGCGTAACCGACGCCGAGGCGCGCTCAAGGAAATGTGCTGGTCACCGCCATCCCGGTGGGTTTTCATCGCTCCCCGACGACCACCCCGACCCGCCCCCCGCACGTGCTTGAACTCAAGGAGGTCTGCTTCACGATCGAGAAAGACGGCGACCCGGTCCACCTCATCGACCACGCCAGCCTGAGCGTCCCCCGCGGCCACTTCATGGCCATCGTCGGGCCGTCCGGTTGCGGAAAGACCACCCTCCTCAAGACCATCGCCGGTCTGAACCCCGAATCCGACGGCTCCCTCTGGTGGGACGGCCGCAACCTCTCCGAAGAGGGCGACCTCGAACCATGGGAAATCGGATACGTCCCCCAGTTCTCAATCGCGTACCAGGAACTCACGATCGACGAATCCGTCGAAACCGCCACCCGCCTCCGCGTCAAGACCCGCAGCCTCGAAGAACTCGACCAGCGCATCGACCGCGTCCTCGAGGAAACCGGCCTCGCCCCGATCGCCGACCGCTCCGTAAAGGTCCTTTCCGGCGGCCAGAAAAGGCGGCTCGGGCTCGCCATGGAACTGGTGTCGGACCCGAAGCTCCTCCTCTGCGACGAAGTCACCAGCGGCCTCGACCCGCGCTCGGAACGCGAGATCGTGCACCTCCTGCACGACCTCTCGCGCCACGACGGCCGGACCGTCATCTCCGTCACCCATTCCCTCGCCCACCTCGAACTCTACGACTCGATTCTCGTCCTCCACGAAGGCTGCATCGCTTACCACGGTCCGCCCCGCGGGTTGACCCACTATTTCTCGGTCGATGACACCGAAGAGGTCTTCCCCGCACTCTCGAGACAATCCGGCGTGTCATGGCGCCAGTCGTGGGCCAAACACCAGGCCGCCTACTACGAACAACTCGAGAAGCGCCGCAGCGATGAAATCAAGGCCGGACGAATCGAAATCCCCCCAAGCGCAGACCCCGCATCCGGCCCGCAGGGCTCCGACGCCGAAAGCCGGGAAAACACCCGCTTACCACCCGCTCCGATTCGCACCCCGGGCTTGATCAGCCAGTTCTCCATCCTCCTCTCGCGGCGCTGGAGGATCTTCTTCCGCGACCGGGCCGCGGTGGTCCTGCAACTGGCCATCCTGATCTGCTTCCCGATCCTGGTGACGCTGTTCTCCGAGCGGGGCAAGGATCCCATCCGGCGGCTTTCCGACACCCCCGAGGAGAATCTCTACCTTGAACTGAAAGCGAAGGCGGGCGTTCACAGCGATCAGCTCCGGGTGGGTTCGGCCGTCTCCGGCATCATCATGTTCGAGGTCATCCTGCTGGCGCTGATGGGCTCCAACAACGCCGCCCGCGAGATCGCGGCGGAGCGCCAGATCATGGAAAAGGAGAAATTCGGGGGAGTCCGCAACCTGTCCTATCTCCTCAGCAAGATCGTGTTTCTCACCTTTCTGGTACTGGCGCAATCGCTCTGGATGGGCGTCTTCGTCGAGTTCTTCTGGAAGTTCCGGGGCAACTTCCTCGACCACCTCCTCTTTCTGATTCTCGTCAACACCGCCATGACCTCGGTCTGCCTCGGGATTTCGGCCCTCATGAAGACTCCCGAACAGAGTTCGCTTCTCTCGATCTACCTCGTCGGTTTCCAACTGCCGCTCAGCGGGGCGGTGCTGGCGCTTCCGGAAACCATCGAGACGTTCACCCGTCCCTTCATATCGGCATACTGGGCATGGTCGGGAAGCGTCAACGCCCTGCAGGGCAATATCTTCACGGCCGTCGACGTGGTGGCGGACACCACCCTCTCCCCCCCCAACCTCTGCCTGTTCATGCTCGGCGCCCATGCGATGGTCGGATTCGTGGCGGCATGGGTGGGAATCGCCCGCCACCAGTGGCAGTGATTTCGATTTTGCGAAATGTCCGAGAATCTCTAACGTTACCCATTCATGGGCCGACGCGCCAGTTCCAGCCTCAACCCGGTCGCCCTCGTCATGATCGTGGCGGTCTGTGCCGCCCTGATCGGCGGGGGGGCGTTCCTGTTGACGGGCAAAAAGGAAACCTTCGACGCCCCCCGCCTGCACATCGAGGACGTCCTGAGCAACGCCAACAGCCTGCGCGGCAACGAATACATGGTGGAAGGAAAGGTGTTCCGGCGCGAGGTCCGCGATACCGGGGAAGGCGTCAGCCTGATGGTGGAAACCGACGGAGGCGAGGAACCCCTCTTCATCGTCATTCCCAACGATGTCGATCACGTGAACATCGAACGCGACCGGGAATACGCCTTCAAGATCCGCTTCGGCGAGGGCGGAGTTCCCATTGCCAGCGGGGTGAAGCGCCTGTAGAATTCTCAATAGCCATGGATCAACGCCCGATCACCAAGACGATCCGTCTGTGCCTCTCGCTTGCGGCGGCCGCCGCGGTGTCCGCCCAAGTCTACACTCCCCCGAAGCCCCCGTCGAACTCCTCCGGCGCCCCGACCGACACCACCACCGTGGTGCGCTCCACGACGCCGGCCTCGAAGTCCCCCTTCGGAGAAGAAGTTCCCCTTCTGGACCCCGCCGCGGAAACGATCACGGTCGGAGGCGTCACCATCCCGCTCGGCGACAACCGGGTCCTGCAGGCGCGCTTCGAGAAGTATCTGAGCCAGCCCCCCGAGAACTCGGAAGCCGCAAGGGAATATCGCGCCACCATCGATGACATCCTCGACGAGCTTTCACCCTACCGGAAAGGAGGCCCCGACATCTACGAGGCCTTCAAACTCCTCCCCCGGGCTTCCGTCTATCCCGGCGATTCCCGGATCTGCAGCACCCTCGCGGAAGCCATCTACGTCGCGATGCTTGCCCGCAAGGACAACCGCAGCCTCAAGAAGATCAACGCCACCCTCGAGTCCGAAAAACACGTCATCATCGGGGACGGCGACTGGAAGGCCCGGCACGATCGCGATCCGGAAATCAACCAATCCTCACAGGGCGCCGGTGGAAAGAAGAACAACAAGAAACAGGCCACCACCGCCGGACGCGGCGTCCAATCGCTCGAATACGCCGAATACCTGCGCCGCATCGCCGAAATCGAAGCCCTCAAGAAAAAGAACATCGCCCAGACCGAACTCCAGACGCTTCAGTCCAAGATCCAATACCAGGCCAACATGATCCAGTGGTTCGTGCAGCGGCGTTACCAGCACGTCCTCATGGCGTCCCGCTTCTACAACCAGATCTGGAAGGACGGCGACAGCGCCCTGCGCATCGACAAGAACTCCGACGTCTCCAAGATGTTCACCGAGAGCCTCGGGGTGAGCCCCACCGTTTCGACCCTTGACTCGCTTGCCAACGAGGCCATCCGCGAAGTCGACAAGGCCATCGAGGCCTTCAACTTCCTGGTCGAGCGCAGCGAACTGCACACCGCCTCGAGGCGCCTCATGGAGGCCTTCCTGATCGGGGAATACCTCGCCCCGGTGGCCACTCTGGAGCGCGAAAAGAAACGCAAGGTGCAGATCTACGTCCGCCACCTGCACGAACTCTACGGCGTGATGCAGGCCCGCGACTACGGCAAGGCACAGGAACTCGTCAGCACCCTCAAGCAGCAAGCCCATGACTTCCCCACCGCCAAGGCCGAAAGCGCCGTCGCCGGATACACCCTCGCCAGCGACCTCGCCATCGAGAAGGCCAAAACCTATCTCCTCTCCGGCGACTCGGACCGCGCCGCCGAAGAAGTCAAGGCCGCCGCGGAAATCTGGCCCACCAACCCCAAACTCGACGAATTCAAGGACCTCGTGGCCAACAGCAGCAGCATCGTGACGCTGCGCAACGACTTCGACCGCCTCCTGAGCGAGGGCAATTACCGCCAGATCTTCAAGCGCCGCTTCGAACTGGCCCCCGTCATCAAGGGCGACCCCACCCGCGAGGACGCCATGGAGCAAATCCTCGAGAACATCCGCCGCATCGAGATCGCCCTGAACAAGGCCGCCGAGTTCGCCAACATGGGCAACAGCTACGGCGCATGGGAGCAACTCGCCCGCCTGCGCGAGGAGTTCCCCGACGACCCCAACCTCGGCCGGGAACTCGAAAAGCTCGCCCCAAAGGTGGCCGACTTCACCAAGGCTCTCGATCGCGCCCAACGCTTCGAACGCCGCCGCCCCCAGCAAACCGGCTCCGCCATCTGCTGGTACCTCAAGGCCAAGCGCCTCTATCCCGACAGCAAAATGGCCGAGGAGGGATTCCAGCGCCTCCTCGACAAGGTCCTCCCCGAAGGCGACACCCTCCCCCCGAGCACCGAAGCGGAAACCACCGCAGACTACACCCCCTGACCCGCCAGAGCGGATGTCGCCCGACTTCGCCCCCTTCGACGCAACTCAAGGCCTGAGCCTGTCGAACGGCTGCGGGCTACGACGGGCAAGCTGCTGCGCTTGCCACCGCACTCCAGAAGTGCCTGCGCCGGACGATGTGGCGATATCCCCCCTTGTCAACCCGCCCCCAACCGCCGGAGGTAATCAAAGGAATACAGACCGGAATGATGGCCGTCGGCCCAGAAGGGTTGCAGGGCATATCCCCCGATGAGCTCATAGCGGGTCAACTGGAAGGCGCCTTCGCCATGGGCCGTTTCGGGGCGCGCCACCCGGCCCAACGCGTCGGGCTCTCCCGAGCAACTCGCGCACGGACACGCCCGCCGCAGCCTATCGAGATCCAGGTAGCTCTCCTTGCCGTCGCTCCACGCGATCGCCAATTCCCCGCCAACAACTGCGATGTTCTCGATCTCGATCATCAGCCTGTCGGCCGCGGGCCGAAGATGGCCGACCCGATTCGGACAATGGTCGCTCCCTCCTCGATGGCAACCTCGAAATCGTGGCTCATCCCCATGCTGAGCCCGGAAAACGGCCGGCCGGTGCGATCCCGAAGCTCGTCGCGCAGCAGCCGCAAGTCCCGGAACCACGGGCGCACCTCCTCGGCCGCCGGCAGCGGAGGCGGCATGCACATGAACCCCGCCACTTCGAGGTGCGCCAGCCTCAGGATCCGTTCGATCTCACCCCGGAGCCCGTCGGCGGAAAACCCTCCCTTGGTTGTCTCGCCGGCAAGGTTGACCTGCAGGTAGACCCGCGGCCGGAGCCCCAGCTCGCCCGCCACCCGGTCCACCGCTTCGGCCAGCCGCAACGAATCGACACTGTGGACCGCCTCGAATTCCGGCACAACCTTGCGCACCTTGTTGCGCTGCAACCGGCCGATGAAATGCCAGCGCGCCCCCGGCAGGCGCGAAAGCTTCTCCAGCGCTTCCTGCAGCTTGTTCTCGCCGAACAGGTCGTGGCCCGCCTGTTGCACTTCCCGGATCACCTCGACCGGCCACTTCTTCGTGACCACCACCAGCTCGACTTCTCCGGGCCGCCGCCCCGACCGTTCGGCCGCGGCCGCCACCCGGTCCTTCACAAGCTTCAGATTGGCGGCGATCTCCGCCATCTCGTTCAATTCGGCTGATTCAACGCACCCGCCCGCGCCCTCAACGATCCGACGGGAGCACTCCGGCCATGCTCGCTTTCCCGGTCTGCTCGACGAGGTCCGAGATGACGGCAAGGCTCTCCCGCTTCACGGGGTCCAGTCCGCTCGGCCATTCGGGGGAGTCGTCCAGATCATCGGTCTCGTCTCTGGCGCGCCTCATGAACGCCTCGGAATCCTTCTCGCGATCCACCAGCGGAAGTTCCTCCGCCTCGACATCATCGAGCGTCAGGCGGTAAATCCTGATCCGCTCCCGATCCGCTTCCTCCATCAGCGCGAAGCGCTTCCGGCGTTCCGCGTTCCGCACCTTGCGGCGCTTTTCCGACTCCGCCAGTTCCTGTTCGCGCCTCGCGCGGTTCAGCGAGACGCGGTTCTCCTCGATCCGCTTCCTGGTCCGCTCCTTGTCCTCGACAATGTACTGGAAATCCTCCGAGTTCTTCACCCGCTTCTCGCTCCGCTCCTTCAGGATCGGCAGAAACAACGCCTTCTCATCAAACGGACGAAAGTCGGTCGCCGGCCGGATCGTGTCCCACTCGAGCGCATGCTTCAGATGGGCTTCCCCAATCTCAAGCGCGTCCGCAAGGGACGGAAAAACGATGTCCGGCTCCACACCCGTCTCCTGCGTCGAACTCCCCGAAACCCGATAGAACTTCTGGATCGTCGCCTTCAGATAGCCGGCCCGGCTGTTGTCTTCAAAGAAACGGAAATATCTCCCGATCTCCATCGGTTGCTGGACCGTCCCCTTGCCGAAGGTCGACGAATCCCCCACGATCACGGCCCGGTTGTAGTCCTGCAGCGCTCCCGCCAGAATCTCGCTCGCCGAGGCGCTCGACTTGTCCGTCACCACCAGCAACGGACCGTCATACAGCGGACGACGAAACAGGGCATCCTTCGACTCGATGCGTCCGAAGGTGTCCTTCACCTGCACCACCGGCCCGCGCCCCACGAAAAACCCCGTGATCCGGCGCACTTCTTCCAGTGAACCGCCGCCGTTGCGCCTCAGATCCAGCCCAAGGCCGTCAATCTTCTCCTTGTTCAAACGGTTCAGGAGCGTCTGCACGTGCGCCGACACGCTTGGATCACCATCCTCGAAGTCCAGGTAAAACGATGGCAGGGTCAACCAGCCGATGCGGCGGACACCCGCCTCCGGATCACGCATCTCGATCACCTCGGCGCTCGCCAGTTCATCCTTCAGTTCGACCTGGCCCCGCTTGATCGTGATGAAGCGAATCTCGCCCGGAGCGCCGTCGGCCGGCTCCACCTTGAGGCGCACTTCCGTGCCTTCCTGCCCGCGGATCTTCTCCACCACATGGTCGATCTTCATATACATGATATCGATCATGGCATGATCCCCCTCGTTCAAGGGGTCCACCCCCACGATCCGATCGTTCAACTGCAACTCGCCCTGCTTGTCGGCGGGCCCGCCGACCACGATCCCCATGATCTTGGTGGCGCCGTCGTCCTCCGCCTGGAGGAGGGCCCCGATGCCCACCAGGGCATTCCGCATTCCCGACCGAAAACGCTCCATCTCACGGGTGCTCATGTAGTCCGTGTGCGGGTCGTGGGCCGCGGCCACCGCGCTCAGGAAGAAGTTCGCCACGTCCTCCTCGTCCGCGTCTTCGACGCTCCGCTGGAACCGCTCGTATCGTTGCGCGATCTTCTCCCGCGGCGACTTGTCCCCGTTCAGAGGGTTCTCCTTGCCCTGCTCATCGGCCAAGTGTTGCACGGCCTCGCGCCGGATGATCTCAGCCAGCAGCGCCTCCTCGATCTGTTTCCTCCACAGCTTCTCCGCCTCCTCGGCGCCCGCCGGCCACGGGGCCTCGCTTCGCGACCGCATCACCCACCTGTCGCCGTCAAACCCGAACTCCCGCGTCTCCAGAAGCTTCTTTGCATACTTCACCCGCTCTTCGACAAGTTCTTCGTAACGCCCGTAGATCTCGGTCGCGGGCTCCATGCAACGCCCCTTGATCAACAACTCGTGCAGGCGCCGGCCGTACTTTTTCTCGAAAACCCCAACCTCTTCCTGCGTGAAGTACAAACGCGCCGGATCAAGGCTCGCAAGATAGTCCGCCAAAATCGTCTCGCTCAGTTTCGCATTGAACGGGATGCGGGCGTAATGGCTGTTCTGCAGCATTCCCGCCATTTCGCGGCCCACCACGTTGAAATCCGTCTTGGCCTCGAGGGGAATCACCGAACAGCCCGCGAGAACGGCCAATGACGTAATGAAATGCGCGCGTCTTCCTGCCATTTTAAGAAAACCGTTGTTTGGAGAACAAGATGTCTCGTTTAGCTTCAACTATTTTGACCCTTTTGTCGAATTCTTTCCCGTGCCGGGACGACCCAACCGCATTTTTTCGGATTTCTCAAGGGTGGGCTTCCGCCGCTTCCTGACGACCGAGCCACTCCCGGAAATCGGCCTCGTCAAGTTCCGACTGCTCCGGCAGCTGCAATTGCCCCCCCCATGGCGTGATCCGATCCAGCATGGGCGAGCGCCGTCGAAGGCCGGACCTCACCTTCAGGTCTTCTTCGTTTCGTCGGATCGACAACACCACCAAATCGCCCGGTTTCCTGGATTTGATGTAATCACCAAACGGGAGGCGGGCGTCGACGCCCTGGAAGGTCAGCTCGTCCACTGCCAGAATCATGTCGCCAACCCGAATGCCGGCCTCCTCGGCCGCGGTTCCCTCGCGAACCTCGGTCACGAGGATTGCAGGCCGCAATTTGCCCTTCTCACCCTTGACCTGCGCCGCCTGCATTTGAATTCCGAGATAGCCTTGGCCTCCCCACGGTTGCTTCTCGATGACAAGGCGTTTGAGAACCTCCCGCGCCCGCAACCGGATCTCCGGATCCTCGGTGCGCCGAAAGACCTCATGAATCCTTTCAATCCCCGCCTCGAGATCTTCCCGCCCCCACGCGAGGAGCGCTTCCTGCGCTTCGCGCCGTATCTGAAAGTCCTCGTGGCCAAGGCGCAGGAGGGTTTCTTCGAAGGGAAATGCCGTCTCTTCCACGTCCCGCCCCTCCCGTTGCCCTGCCGCCGGCGGCGGATCCGCCTCCGCTCCCTGCCGAAACGGCGGAATCTCTTCACCGGCGCCATCTTCTGCCGGCTCTCCCGCCGCCGCCGACAAAACCCAAGGCGCCATGGCAAGGATGAACAGATTCCGAAGCATGAGCACCTCTAGCCGCTCCGAGCCCGGAACGCAACCACGCAGAACCCCAATTTCGGTCCGTTCCAGCCCCGGAGCCGGCACTCCGCTACTTCCCGATCCAGTTCTTCTGGGGGACGTCAATCGTGTCCTTGGGATAGACCTTCAGCAGCTTGTGCTCCCCTTTCGTCAGGTCGTACGTGTAGACCCGGTCGTTCCGGTAGAGCTTCACCCGGTTGATGGCCCCGAACTCGGTCGGCCCGCCGGCCGCCATGACGGCGTCAAAAAGCGTCATCCCCCGCGTGTAGGGCTTCGGTCCCGGACTCCTCACCTTCCCGCCAACCGTCAAAAGCTGCGTGGTCAGCTTGTCGCTCGAGTCCGCAAGGATCTGAATGGTCGGAGCGGTGTAGATCTGCGCATGCCGGTAGGCCGCCTCGATCCGGCGCGCCAGAACGTCCGTCTCCACTCCCGCCGCCTTCACCGGGCCAATCTGCCACATCGTGATGTAGCCCCCTTCCGAGACCGGATACACCGCATTGATGCGGCTCTGCTCCGCAGGTGGAACGCCTTGAATCGTAACCTGGATCGCGGAACCCGGTTCAATCTGCGCGCGCAAAGCCGCCGGAGCCCCAAAGATCATCAAGCCAAGCAGGAGACGAAAGAATTTCATGTCAGTCAGCGGTTGGTTGGCAAAGGGCGCTAATACAGCGTTTCTTCCTCCGGAGGAGAAGGTTTCTCCGCCGGCTCCGTCGATTGGGCCACCGTTCCGGCGGCCGGCTCGACCACCGCTTCCGGATGGGCTTCGGCCGACGGCGCATAGTAGGTGTAATAGCTCGTGTAATACTGATACTGGCTGTCGCTGCGGACGTCAACGTTGTTGAGAACCACCCCGATGATCTGGCCCCCGACGTTCTCGATCGCCTGCTTCACCCGCAGCAGCATGTTGCGCGGAAGCTTGCGGTGCTGCACCACGATCATCGTCAGATCCACCTCCGAAGCCAGAACCGACGCGTCACTCACCCCCAGAATCGGCGGCGAGTCCACCAGAATCAAGTCGAACCGCTGCTTCACATCCTGAATCAGCTCCGACATCCGGCGCGAGTTCAGAATCCCCGCCGCGTCCGCCGGAAGAATCCCCGACGGAAGAAAATACAGGTTGTCAATCGGCGTCTGCAGAATCACGTCCTCCAGCATCAGGTCCGTCGTCAGGTAGTTCGTCAGACCAACCGAGTTGTTGATGTCAAAGAACGTGTGCAGACGCGGCCGGCGCAGGTCGGCGTCCAACATGAGAGTGGTATACCCTCCCTGCGCGCACACGTAGGCAAGATTGACCAGCGTCGTCGATTTCCCTTCCCCGGCGCCTCCGGAGACCACCGTGATCGACAACCCCAAGGCTTTTGTAAAACATCCGGACTGG
>CAYPUM010000042.1:0-15077 GCA_964413545.1 uncultured Roseibacillus sp.
AGTGACGATTCCCTCACTGGTTGAGACGTCGATGCTCCACGCCGGCGTGGCGGCATCCTCGACGAGTTGATCATCGACGGCGTTGGTGATCTCGGAGTCGTCCAGTTCTTCGCGCGCGGATGAGAGTCCGGTACCCAGGCTCAGCAGGAGCCCGGTGAACAAGTATGTCTGGATGTTGCGGCATGTGGTCTTCATTGGCTTCGTGGTTGTTCATGTTCAGGATTTGGAAAGGCCGGAGGTCGCGGCGCATCACGGCGCCATCCGCGGCCCGGCCAATCGGAAGACACTGTGGCGGGAGGCCGCCACGAGGCCAATTGGGGACCAACTCATCAGGTGCTTGCGGAGGCTCCGGTCCGGGGTTTCCTCGACCCGGGAAGGATTCCGGATCCTCTCCTGTCAGGGCACGGCGGAGCCCGCGAGAGCCCAGGCAATGACAAAGAAGCCGATGGCGGTGATGATCGGCGGGGCCATCGCGCCGGCGGCGCCGATCACGTCGATCGCAATTCCGAGGACCACGAGGAGGGCGGCGGCGATTTTGCGTTTTTTCGCGGGATTCTTCATGAGTCACTGGTGGGTCAATCTTCCGTGTCGAGGGCTTCGAAGGCGCTGACGATGTCGAGCAGCTCGCTGGTGACGGCGAGTTGGCGTTGCTGGTGGTATTGTTGGCGCAGTTCTCCGAGGCGGTCGCGGATGTTCTGTTCGGCGCGGCGCATCGAGGCGAGGCGGCTGGCGTTTTCGCTGGCGAGGGATTCGGCGAAGGCGCGATAAATGCCGATGAAGAGGTGCCGGCGGATGAGCGCCGGGAAGAGCGCCCCGGCCTCCATCGAGAACGAGGGGAGCCCGCGGCCCTCCCACTCGCGCTCGCGGAGCGACCGCAGCCAGCGCTCGTCGAGCGGGAGGAGGTGTTCCGTGGCGGGCCGATACGAGGAGCGCGAGAGATGGCGGGAGTAGAAGAGGACGAGGAGATCGACCTGGTGACGGGATTGCCAGTCTTCAACCGCGAACAGGATTTCCCGGACCTGGTTCGCGATGGCCGGGATCGAGGCCGGAAGGCGGACCTCCCCCTCGAGAGGCCGCCCGGCTTCCGCAAGACGCGAGGCGACGCGCCCGCCCACCGCCAGGAAACGGCTGTGGCGGTCGTCAAGATCCAGCTCGCGCACCTCGTCAAGCGCGTGCCGGACGATCCGGTCGTTGAGAGGTCCGCACATGCCCTGGTCAGAGCCGAACACGATGAAGCCGCCGCGCCGGCGGGGCGCCTCGGTGGCCCGGGCGGACGCCCGGGGCGATTCCTGCAGGACGATCTGGAGACCCAGCTCGATGCTGCGGCGGTAGTCGCCGAGCGCCTCGACGGCGCGTTCATACTGCCGGATGTTGACGGCGGCCAGGGCCTTCATGGTGCGGACCACCGACTCGAGGTCCTCGGTGGTTCCGATGCGGCGTTGGATGGCGTCCAGCGATTCCATGGTCGTGCTACGGCGCGTTTCGGGCGGCCGGTTCGGGCTCGTCGTCCGGCCCGTCGTCCGGCGTGGGGTCCGGCTTGTCGGCGGGCTGGCTGACGCGGCGGACGGCCTTGCGGGCGGCGTCGAGGAGGCGGCGGCGGTCGTCCTCTTCGAGTTTGTCGCCTTCCGCGATGCGGGTGGCGAGGTCCTGGAGTCGATCCTGGGCAGCCTGGCGGATGGCGTCCTCGGCGGGACGGACCTTGGAGAGCGGGAGGTCGTCGAGGAGTCCCTCTCCGGCAGCGAGGAGCACGACGACCTGCTCGGCGGCGGTGAGCGGTGAGAACCGGGGTTGCTTCAGGATTTCCCGGACCCGCTGTCCGTGCTCGAGGGTCCGGCGCGTCTCCTCGTCGAGGCGGGTGCCGAAGCGGGAAAACATCTCGAGTTCCTCGAACTGGGAATAGGAGAGGCGGAGGTCGCCGGCAAAGGCCCCGTAGGCCGGCAACTGGGCCTTGCCCCCGACCCGGGAGACCGACTTCCCGACGTCGATGGCGGGCAGGTGACCCTTTTGGAAGAGGACCGGGGAGAGATAGATCTGGCCGTCCGTGATCGAGATGAGGTTGGTCGGAATGTAGGCCGCGATGTTCTGGGCCTGGGTCTCGATCACCGGAAGGGCGGTGATGGACCCTCCGCCGAGGTCGTCGACGAGGCGGGTGGCCCGTTCAAGGAGCCGGGAGTGCAGGAAGAAGACGTCGCCGGGATAGGCTTCGCGGCCCGGCGGCCGGCGCAACAGCAGCGAAAGCTCGCGATAGGCCTGGGCATGGCGGGTCAGGTCGTCGAGGACCAGCAGGACATGGCGGCCCTGCTCCATGAAGAACTCCGCCATGCTCATGGCGGCGAACGGGCAGGCAAACTGGAGGCCGGGAGGGTCGTCCGCTCCGGCTACGAGGATCGTCGTATAATCCATCGCCTCCCGTTCGCGGAGGCCGGCGATGGCCTTGGCGACCGCCGTGTCGCGCTGGCCGACGGCGCAGTAAATGCAGAGCACGTCCGTGTCGCGCTGGTTGGCGATGGCGTCGAGGGCGATGGCGGTCTTGCCGGTCTGGCGGTCGCCGACAATCAGCTCGCGCTGGCCCCGCCCGATCGGGATGAGGGCGTCGACGGCCTTGATCCCGGTCTGGAGGGGGGTCTGGACCGGGGCGCGGTCCATGACGCCCGGGGCGGGGCGTTCCAGCGGGCGCCGTTCGTCGGCGGAGAGGTCTCCGGCGTCGTCGAGCGGCCGTCCGAGGGCGTCGACGACCCGTCCGACGAGGCCCTCGCCGACGGGGACGTCGAGGACGCGGCCGGTCCGCCGGACCTCGGTGCCGACGGAGATTGCCTCGCTTTCGTCGAGGAGGACGATCCCGGCTTCCTCGGGGTCGAGGTTGAGGACCATCCCGTAGCGTTCGCCGCGGAAGCGGACCAGCTCTTCGGATTTCGGGCGGTGCAGGCCCCGGACGCGGGCCACGCCCTCCGAGACGAACTCGACCCGCCCGACGTGGCGGACCTCGAGTCCGGCGGAGCGGGTTTGACGCAATTCCTCGAGGGCGGCGCCGGCTTCTTCAAGGACGGCGCCGAGGGCCTTGCGATCAGAAGATGGATCGGGACGAGTCATTGCGTCGGTATGAAGATGACGTGCGGTGGCAAGGGCCGCGGCCTGCCGCGCCAAAGCGCCGTCGGCGTCCCTTGCGGGACTCTGCCGGCGCACTCCAGAGGAGCGCCAACGTGTTGGAGTGCGGTGGCAAGCGGAGCGCGACACCGCTTTGGTGGGTAGCGGCCGGACCGCGCCAAAGCGCCGTCGGCGTCCCTTGCGGGACTCTGCCGGCGCACTCCAGAGGAAGCTTCATGTTAGGGCGTTGATTCCGAGGTTTTCCGGGGCGCGTTTCGGCGGGTCTCCTCTTCGAGGAGGCGGTCGAAGTCTTCCTTGAGGCGGTCGAGGTGGTCGTCGATGCTCCAACCGATCTTGCTTCCGCGGGCCTCCAGCTCGATGCCGCACACGAGTTCCGGTTCGGTTTCCCATTCGAGCTTCAGGTCGGGGTTTTCCTTGCCGGAGTCGTGCGGGAGCAGTTCGGCGAGGGCGTCCTTGATTCCGGCGGCGCATTCGCGGGGCAGTTCGAAGGCGCTGCGGACGACGGGGTTTCCATCGGTCGAGCGCAGGGCATCGGCGATTTCGCGGCGTTTTTCGGGGTCGAGTTCGCGGAGGCGGCGGGTGAAGACGGTGGTCATTTGCGATTCGAGGGTGGCGCCGGCCATGTCTTCGAGCGTCTGGCGGGTGAGGGCGAGGGATTCCCGGCCGGCCCGGTCGCGCAGCTCGGCGAGGAAGGATTCCTTCTGCCGCCGGAGGTTTTCGCTCCATTTCCGGCGGGCTTCATCGGCTTCCTCGCGGGCTTCGGCGAGGAGTTCGTCGCGGCGTTGGGCGGCTTCCTCTTGGGCTTCCTTGCGGACCGACTCCCGTTCGCGTTCGAGATCCTGTTGTTTGCGTTCGTATTCGCGGGCGGAGTTTTCCGTTTCCTCGCGTTGCCGGCGGGCGTCGTCGAGGCGGGAGGAGATTTCCTCCTCGCGCCGGTCCATGGCGTCGATGATCCGGGGATAGAGCAGCCAGCGCAACAACCCGACGAGGATCAGGAAGTTGACGGCCTGGGCCGCCACGGTGAACCAGTCGATGAGCATGGCTTCAACCTCCGGCCTGTGCTTTCACGTAGTCCCAAAACGGGTTTGCGAAGATCAGGATCATCGAGACCACGAAACAGTAGATCGCGGTGGACTCGATCATGGCCAGCCCCACGAAGAGGGTGCGGGTGATGCGGTTGGCCTCGTCGGGTTGTTGCGCCATGGCGCTGAGGGCCTGGGCGACGGCGCGGCCTTCGCCGAGGGCGGGGCCGATGGCGCCGATGCCGATGGTGAGCCCCGCCGTGATGACGGAGGCCATTCCGATGATTCCGAGGTTATCCATTCTTATTGTCCTTTCGGGTTGGTTGTTGGCTTGTTGGGTTCGAGGAGCCTGGTTCGCCGGCCTGGTCGCGTTCCTGCCGGGCGCGCGTGGCGGAGCCGAGGTAGACGGTGGTGAGCACGGCGAAGATATAGGCCTGGATGACGCCGGTGAGCAGGCCGAGGGCCTGCATGACGACCGGGAAGAAGAGGGGGGCGACCGCCAGGAGGATCGCCACGATCTTGGCGCCGCTCATGACATTGCCGAAGAGCCGGACCGCCAGCGCAAGGGTGCGCGAGAGTTCGCCCATCACGTTGAAAGGCAACATGAGCGGGGTGGGCTGCACGTACTGCCGGAAGTATCCGGTCAGCCCCTTGTCCGCGATCCCGAAAATGGGCACCGCAAAGAAGACGCATCCGGCAAGGGCGGCGGTCGTCGAGAGCGAAGCCGTGGGGGGATGAAAGCCCGGGACCACCGAGAGGATGTTCGAGACGAGGATGAACAGAAAGAGGGTTCCGACGAACGGAAGATAGCGGTCCGGGTTCTGCTGGCTGACATCGGCAATCTGGCGCCGCATCCCGTCCACCACGATCTCGAGAAGATTCTGCCAGCGCGGAAGGCGGGCCCCGGCGGACAAGCGGCGCGTCACCAGCCATGAGCCTCCGGCGAGAAGCGCCATCACGATCCATGTGAAGACGATGGTGGCGTTGAGGTGGACGCCCCAGCCGTCCCAGAAGACGAACTCGTCCGGGCTGAGGGCTTTCATGTTGGACTGGGCGAGCATGATCTCAGGATTTGCCTTCGGCCCCGTCCGCGACGGCGGCATGGGAGGCGGCCCGGCGCAGCATCAGGAAACGCGCCGCCACGAATCCGCCCAAGGCGGCCACCGCGTTGCGCCAATCGCCTTGCAGGACGAAGAAGAACCCGGCCAGGACGAGCGAGAGCCGCAGCAGAGCGCTCACCGCGAGGAGAAGCGCCGGGCGCCGCGAGCGCGGCAGGCGCGCCACCGTGAGGCGCAAACCGCCGAAGAAGAAGAGACCAAGGGCCAGACCGGCCACCGCCGCGAGGCCCAGTTCCGGGAGAGACACGTTCATGAGGCGGGCGCGGGTTGGGACTCAGGGGCGCCGAGTTGGCGGCGCAGGAGCGGCTTGAGCGCAAACGGCGTGAGGAGGCAGGTGGCGAACGAGACCAGAACCATGGCCGAGAAGAGTTCCGGGGTGACGGCCCAATCGCCGAGGCGAAGGCCTTGGCTCATGATGATCATCGCGATCTCGGCCCGGGGAATCATGCTGACACCAAGAAGGAAGGCGCCCCCGGTCCCGAGGAAGAGGCGCGCGGGCAGCCCTGCGCCGAGGACTTTGCCGGTCATCGCGGCCAAGAGCAGACCTCCGGCGATGACAAGACTGGCCTGCAAGGCGCCTGGGCGGATCTGCAGGCCCATGTGGATGAAGAAGAAGGGCGCGAAGAAGTCGTGCAGGGGCGCGAAGGATTCCTCCAACCCGCGGACCTTCGGATCGGGGTTGAAGACGAGGCCGGCGAAGAAGGCGCCGATGGCCAGGGAGAAGCCGAGCGAGCCCGCCGCTCCCGCCACCATGACCGCGAGGCCAAGGGCGGCAAGGAGCAGCATCCCCCCGCGGTCGGCGCTATTCCCCTCGAAGAGCCTCCGCAGCCGCGGTTCGAGGTGGCGGGACAGAAAGAAGCAGACGAGGCCGAACAGAGCGAGCTTTCCGAGAACGAGCGCGACAGAGCGTCCGATGAGCGGGAGCACGGATTCCGCGTTGCCGGCATGAAGGGTCGGCACCACCGCCAGCAGAATCGCCAGCAGCACGACCCCGGAGATGTCGTCCAGTTCGGCGAGATCGAGCAGGAGCCCGCCTTGGCGCGTATCGAGCGCCTGGTTGTCCTGCCACACCGCGATCGTCACGCCGACGCTTGTGGCGGTCAACGCGGCCGCCACGATGAGGCTTGGAATGAGACCAAGTCCCAACAGCCACGCCGCCAGGAAGCCGGTGAGGCTGCTGGCGGTGAGGTCCCCGACCCAGATGCCGCTCGCCCGGCGGAGTTGCGCCAGGAGGTTTCCGATGTCCATGTCGAGGCCGACCCGGAAGAGGAGCATGATGATCCCGATGTCGGCCAGGAAGCGGAAGATCTCTGCGGTGGACCCGGTGATCCACGGACCGAATCCCTCGCTCAGGCGGAGAAGAAACCCGAGCAGGAGGTATCCCACCACGGCGGGGACCGCGATCCGCTTCGAGAGCAATCGCAGGAAGCTGCAGGCCACGACGATCCCGCCGATGATGAGCAGAAGATGGGTCAGGTCTCCTTGGTCAGTCATGGCGGCTTTCGCGTTGGATCCAGTACCAGGCGTTGAGGCACCCGATGAGGACGCCGAGGAAGAGGAACATGAGAGTCCACGAGTAGCGGCTGGGGAAGCGGGAGTCGATCCATGCGCCGAGGGCGATCATGAGGACGGTGGGGACGGCCACCGACCAGCCGACGAGGCCGAACATGCCGAGCCAGAAGGAGACGTCGCGCTCGCCTTCGCGGCGGGCCTTGAGGCGGCGGCGTTCCTTGCGTCCGATTTCGTGATCGAACCGGTCGGGCGGGTGGGGGTTGTCGTGGCGGTCGGGTTGTGTGGGAGGGTCAGGCATGGCGCTGGAATTCGATGAAGCGGCGGGCGAGGGCCGATTCGAGGTGGGCCATGGCGGAGCGGGCCCGGCGTTCTTCGTCGGTGCGGGTCAGGAACTCGTTTTTGACGGTGGCGCGGAGTTCGCCGAGGTGACGGCTGCGCACGGCGCGTCCGGTTGAGACGAGCACTTCGGTTCCCTGTTTGACGAGGACGCCTTCGTCGACGGCGACGAAGATTTCGGCGTGATCGTCGGGGCGGAGGTATGAGAGGAGGCCGGGGGCGAGGGCCGAGACGAAATCGAGGTGGCGGGGCAGCAGGCCGAAGGAGCCGTCGAGGGCCTCCGCGACCACCTTCGACACCGGTTCCTCGAGGAAGATCTCGTGCGGGAGGAGGATCTTAAGATTCATCGTCATCCTTGTGGTTTCCATGGTTGTGTTGTTCCACCTCGTCGATGGTCCCGATCATGTAGAGGGCACGTTCGGGGAGTTCGGAGAATTCGTCGTCGAGGATGCGCGCGCATCCGTCGAGGGCGTCCTTGCGGCTGACGAGGCGGCCTTCCTTGCCGGTGAAGGCCTCCGTGACGGCGAAGGGCTGGGTGAGGAAGCGTTCGAGGCGGCGGGCCCGGCGGACCGTGGCGCGGTCATCCTCGGAGAGTTCCTCCATCCCGAGCATCGCGATGATGTCCTTGAGTTCCTCGTAGTTCGCGAGCGTGCCGCGGACCCGCTGCGCGATCTCGAAATGGCGCTCGCCGACGACCTGCGGGACCAGCATCTTGGAGTCCGAATTGAGCGGGTCGATGGCCGGATAGAGGCTTTCGCTGGCGCGCTTGCGCGACAGCACGATGGACGCCGAGAGGTGGCCGAAGGTATGGGCGGCGGCGGGATCGGTGAAGTCGTCGGCCGGGACGTAGACCGCCTGCACCGAGGTGATGGCGCCGGTGTCGGTCGAGCAGATGCGTTCCTCGAGACCGGCCAGCTCGGTGCCGAGGGTTGGCTGGTAACCAAGGCGGGAGGGGATGCGCCCCAGGAGGCCGGAGACCTCCGAGCCGGCCTGCACGAAGCGGAAGATGTTGTCGATGAGGAGGAGGACGTCGGTGCGCCGGTCGTCGCGGAAGTATTCCGCCATGGTGAGGGCGGCGTGCCCGACGCGGAAACGCGCCCCGGGGGGTTCGTTCATCTGCCCGAAGACGAGGACGGTGTTCCGGAGGACGTCGGCCTCCTGAAGCTCGCGATAGAGTTCCTCGGCCTCGCGGGTGCGCTCGCCGATCCCGCAGAAGAGGCTCACCCCTTCGTATTGGCCCACCATGTTGTTGATCATCTCCATGATGAGGACCGTCTTGCCGACGCCGGCCCCGCCGAAGAGTCCGGCCTTGGCGCCTCGTTCGAGGGGGGAGAGGACGTCGATGGCCTTGATGCCGGTCTCGAAGATCTCGGAGGTGGTGGAACGCCTCCGGAGCGGCACCGGCGGCTGGTGGATCGACCGGCGCTCGGAGTCTTCGAGCGGCTTCCGGCGGTCGATGGTCTCGCCGAAGACGTTGAAGACACGGCCGAGGAGTTCCGGTCCGACCGGGACGCGGAGGGGTTCGCCGGTGTCCTCGACCGCCTCGCCCATCGCGAGGCCGCCGGTGGGGGTGAGGGCGATGCAGCGCACCGTTTCGGGATCGAGCTGCACCGCGACTTCGAGGACGATCGACTTTTCGGGGCCGGTGCGGAGGCGGGTCAGGAGGTCCGGGGCGCGCCGCGGGAAGCGGACATCGACGACGTTGCCGCGGCTCGAGACCACCCTGCCGGCGGGGCGGTCGCGGCGACGCCTTTCGGAGGAGGGCCTTGTGTCGGTCGAAGGTGGCATGTGTGTTCTGCGGCGGCGTGTTGCGGGTGGTCTTGCGATGAGAGGGGCGAGGGACCTCCGTAGCGGCGGATCATCACGGAGAGTTGCGGAAGAAGCGCTCCCCATCGACATATTTTTCGGCGATGATGGCGGCCGCGGCGCTCCATCCCATGGGGTGGGTTCCGCCGGGGGTGTGTCTCCGTCCGTGGACGTACTCGGGGAAGCTCCATGGCTCGCCGCCGGCTTCGAGCCGGTTGGCCCGGTGCAGGCTCTCGAGGTGGAGCCGGGCGCGGCCGGGTTCGTCCCGTTGTGCGAGGCTGGCCACGTAGAAGCCGGTGACGAGCGGCCAGAGGCCGCCGTTGTGATATTCGTGGGGGGCGTTCTTGAACTTGTGGGAGAAGGTCATCTGGAGGTCGTCCCATTTTTCGTCCTTCGGCGTGATAACGGGCCAGAAGGCGGGGAGAAGCAACATCTTTTCGTCGATCACCTTCTTGTCGAGGAATTGGTCGACCGCTGCCTGTTGGCGGCGGCCGGCCACCCCGAGGAGGGATGCGAGGGTGTTGGCCATGGCGTCGAAGCGGTATCCGTATCCGAGGGGCGAGAAGAAGGGCAGCCAGTAGTCGCCTGCCCGATGGGGCGCCGCCCGGCGCCCCTTTTCGCGAAGCACCTCATGGTAGACGTGCTCGGCCTGCCCGTTGTCGTCGCAGAGCCAGTAGTTGGCGCGGATGACGCTGCGGAGACGCGAAACGCGATCCTTCAGACCGTGATCCTCGGAGCGGTGCAGGTGGCGGTGAAAATGGCAGAATTGGCGCTGCGCCTCGAGGTAGAGAAGCTGGTCGTAAAGGACGTATCCGCTCTGAAGGTATTCGTCGGCCCAGTCGCCGGTGGGCGGAATGTAGAGCAACCCGCGCGTGTTGAACTCCCACGCGCCCAGAAGAAAACGCACCTTCTCGAGCGGTTCGAGCATCCGTTTGAGAAACTCGTGGTCGCCCGTGCGGCGCCAGTACTCGCCGCAGGCGAGGACGAACCAGAGGCCGGCGTCGACCCGCCCGGCGGTGCCGCCGTAGCTGACGCGGCCGGTCCGGGGGTCGACGTTGCTGGGAATCTCGCCGTGTGGTCCCTGGTGGCGGGCGAGGGTTTCGAGGCTCCGGCGGCATCCCTGCACGAGCTCGGCGTCGCCGGTCAGAAGGGCCGCGAGCCCGATGATGCAGCTGTCGCGTCCCCAGACGCGGCGGTAGTTGGCGAGATCGGTCGGGGTGGCGAGGAAGCCGTGCTCGCTGTGACAACAGTGGAGCAGGTCGACCGCACGCCGGTACCCGTCGCGGCGGAGGTTCTCCCGCGACCGGTCCGAGGAGCCGGAAGAAGTGGTCATTCGTAAATCCTATGTAGGCAGTATTCGACTCTTTCGCTCACGCTGGGTGAAGGGTGCGCTCATGACCGTTCCGCCTCCGCGAGGCGCCGCTTGACCGGCAGCACCGAATCCGGGTTCAGGGAGATCGAGTCGATGCCGGCCTCGACCAGGAAGGCGGCGAAGTCGGGGTGGTCGCTGGGCGCCTGGCCGCAGATCCCGACCTTCGTGTCGTGCTGGTGGGCGCACTCGATCACCTGCCGGATGGAGCGCTTCACGGCCTCGTTGCGTTCGTCGAAGAGGCCGGCGAGTTCGGTCGAGTCACGGTCCACCCCGAGGACGAGCTGGGTCAGGTCGTTGGTGCCGATCGAGAAGCCGTCGAAGCGCTCCGCGAACTCCGCGGCCAGCTTCACGTTCGAGGGGACCTCGATCATGACATAGATCTCGAGGCCGTTCCGGCCGCGTTCGAGGCCGTTTTCCTTCATCACGCCGAGCACCTTGTCGGCCTCCTCGAGGGTGCGGCAGAAGGGGATCATGGCGGCCACATTGGTGAGGCCGATCTCGTCGCGGACCCGATTGAGGGCGCGGCATTCGAGGTCGAACCCGGGCCGGTAGAGTTCGCTGTAGTAGCGCGAAGCGCCGCGGAACCCGAGCATGGGGTTCTCCTCCTCGGGTTCGAACTCGGCGCCGCCGATGAGGTTGGCGTATTCGTTGGTCTTGAAGTCGCTCATGCGGACGATGACGGGGTCCGGGTGTTGGGAGGCGCCGATGCGGGCGATGCCGCCGGCGAGGTGTTTGACGAAGTATTCGCACTTGTCGTCATATCCCCGGGTGATCTCCTCGATGCGCCGGCGCGCCTCGCGGTCTTCGAGCTGGTCGAACTCGACCAGCGCAAGCGGGTGGATCTTGATGATGTTGTTGATGATGAACTCCATGCGGGCGAGGCCGATTCCCCGGGCCGGGAGCCGCCACCAACGGAAGGCGGCGGCGGGGCTGGCGATGTTCATCATGAGCCGGGTGCGGATCTCGGGGCATTCCTCGAGGCCGATTTCCTGTTCCTCGTAGTCCAGGAGGCCCTCGTAGACGAAGCCCTGCTCGCCCTCGGCGCAGGAGACCGTGATCTCGGCGCCGTCCTTGACGACATCGGTGGCGTTTCCGGCCCCGACCACGGCGGGGATGCCGAGCTCCCGGCTGACGATGGCGGCGTGGCTGGTGCGGCCGCCATGGTCGGTGACGATGGCGGCGGCGCGTTTCATGAGGGGTCCCCAGTCGGGGTCGGTCATCTCGGTGACGAGGACCGCCCCCTCATCGAAGCGGTCGCTTTCGTCGGGATCGTGGAGGACGTGGGCCTTCCCGGCGGCGATGGCGTCGCCGACCGCGAGCCCCTCGCAGACGGTGGATCCCTTCCCCTTGAGACGGTAGGTTTTGAGAGCGCCGCTTTGTCGCTGCGACTGGACGGTTTCGGGACGGGCCTGGACGACGAAGAGGTCTCCGGTTTCGCCGTCCTTGGCCCACTCGATGTCCATCGGCTTTTCGTAATGGTCTTCAATCGAGCGGGCCCAGCGTGCGAGGGTGAGGATTTCGTCATCGTCGAGGACGTAGCGGGACCGCTCGCGGCGGCGCGTGTCGACATTCCGGGTCGATTTCGTCCCGCCCCTGGCGTAGATCATCTTCTTTTCCTTGGCGCCGAGGGTTTTCTCGATGATGGGGCAGCACCCGTCGGCCTCGAGGAGCGGTTTGAAGACGCGGTATTCGTCGGGATTGATGGTTCCCTGCACGACGTTTTCTCCCAGCCCCCAGGCCGCATTGATCACGACCACGTTCGGGAATCCCGTTTCGGTATCGATGGTGAACATGACCCCCGAGCCGGCCTTGTCGGAGCGCACCATCTTCTGCACCCCGACCGAGAGCGCCACCTCGAGATGGCTGAAGTTCTTCTCCTCGCGATAGGAAATGGCCCGGTCGGTGAAGAGGGAGGCATAGCAGCGACGGCAGGCATCGAGAAGGTCCTTCTCGCCGGAAATGTTGAGATAGGTCTCCTGCTGGCCGGCGAAGCTGGCCTCGGGAAGATCCTCGGCGGTGGCGCTGCTGCGCCCCGCCACGTCGACCCCGTCGAGTTCGTAACGCTGTGAGAGCTCCCGATAGGCCCGGCGGATGGCTTCCGCCGTTTCCTCGGGGAACTCGGCATCCAGGAAAAGCCGGCGGACCGCCTTGCCGGTTTCTTCAAGGGAGCGGTCGCCGGAACGGTAGGCCGAGAGTTTTTCGTCGAGGCGGTCGTTGAGGTTGTTGGCTTCGAGGAATTGCCGGTAGGCGCGGGCGGTGGTGGCGAACCCGGCCGGGACGCGGATCCCCTCGTCTTCGAGGGTGCGGATCATCTCCCCGAGGGAGGCATTCTTTCCGCCCACCTCGCCGACGTCGCCGGAGGTGAGGTCTTCGAGCCAGCGGAGTTCGGCGGGGTCGTTACCCCGGCCGTTCTCATCGTGCTCATTGGGTGTGTTGTGCGGCATGGACTTCGTTGGTGCAGGTTCCTTGCGTTTCGAACTCGGAGATGTTGTCGAGGGTCGTGTCGGCGATGCCTTCAAGGGCCTCCCCGGTCAGGAAGGCCTGGTGGCCGGTGATGATGACGTTCGGGAAGGTCAGGAGGCGCGCCAGTTGGTCGTCCTCGAGAACCTCGTTGGACAGATCGCGGAAGAAGAGGTCGGACTCCTCCTCGTAGACGTCGAGGCCGACCTTGCCGATGCGGCGCGACTTCAGGCCGTCGATGAGGGCGGGGGTGTCGACCACCGCCCCGCGGCTGGTATTGATGAGCATCACGCCCTCCCTCATCCTGCCGACGGCGTCGGCGTCGATGAGATGGTGGGTGTCCGGATTCAAGGGACAATGCAGCGTGATGATGTGCGACTCGGCGAGCAGCTCCGGGAAGTCGACGTATTGCAAGCCCATCGCGAGGCAGTCCTCGCTGGGCTGGACGTCGAAGCCGAGGAGGCGGCAGCCGAATCCGCGGAGGATGCGGGCCGTGAGAGCGCCGATCTTGCCGGTGCCGACGATGCCTGCAGTCTTGTCCGCCATGTCGAACCCGATCAGGCCGCCAAGCGCGAAGTTGCCCTCCCGGACGCGGTTGTAGGCGCGGTGCACGCCGCGGTTCAGGGCCAGCATCAGGCAGACGCTGTGCTCGGCCACGGCGTGCGGCGAGTAGGCCGGGACCCGCACCACGGTGAGATCGAGCCGCGCCGCGGCGTCCAGTTCGACGTGATTGAATCCCGCGCTGCGCAGGGCGATGAGACGGGTCCCGCCCCGGTGCAGGGCCTCGAGGACCGCCTCGCTCAGGACGTCGTTCACGAACGGACAGACACAAGGGTGATCCTGCGCCAGTTCCGTGGTGGTTTCGGTCAGGCGCGCCTCGTGGAAGGTGAGTTCGTGGGGAGATCCGGCCTCCCGATTGGCCTCGTCGAAGAAGGGGCGCTCGTAGCTCTTGGTGCTGAAGAGGACCGTTTTCATGGGCGCAAAGCCGCGGTGCGGGCGCCCCGGCGGCACCGTGAGCCGGCGCAGGTTCCCGCAACGGCGGTTTCCACCATGCTAGATCGGGGGTTTGCTCACCAGAAGTGGGACCGGCCCTCGTGGACACGTACGGCGCCGAATAATCTGAGATAGGGCAATGACGTACCGGAAGGCCCGAACCAACCATGCGGCGGGAGCGGTACGCGGAACCACGCATGCCCGGGCGCAGGCTGCAGTACGGACAGGTTGCCGGAGCCGGCAATTCACAGCCGGCCGGTTCCGGTTGAGGCTCCCGAGGAAGGCGCGGCGTGGCGCCGGCCGAAACATGTACATTTTCTTGCTGATCGTTGCCATCGGGCTGGGTGGGATCCTTGCAACCAAAGGCATCCGGAAGGGCAGCGCCCGATTGCTGACAGGGGGCGCCGTCATCCTGACGGCGACCGTGTTGTTTTTTGCGATGCTGAGCCTGTGGGGGGAAATGCTGTGGTTCGAAGCGGTGGGATACGGGCGACGCTTCTGGCTCGAACTTCTCACGAAGCTGGGACTGGTCCTGTTCGGCGGGGTGGCAGGGGCGTTTGTGGTGGCCCTCCTTGCGGGGCCGGTTTTCGGCGGGCCGAAGGTCGCGCGGGTCGCGGTTCCGGGGGTGGGTGTTTTGAGCGGGGCGGTGGCGGCAGCCTCCCACTGGGAGGTCGTTCTGAAATTCTGGCACCGCCTGTCGACCGGGACGCGAGATCCGATCTTCGGGCTGGACGTCTCGTTTTTCCTGTTCACGTTGCCGCTGCTCGAGGCCCTGTTCTGGTTGCTGACGGTTCTTCTGATGGTGGCAGGGGCGGTGGTGCTGATGTCGATGCTGGTCCGATTCGTCAGGGATTCGGAATCGATACCGGCGCTTTTGCGGAAGGTGGGGGCAGCCGAAAGCCACTCGCGGGCATGGCTGCGTCTTGCAGGGGTGCTGGCGCTGGTTTTGGCGTGGAAGCAAGTCCTGAACGCCTTCAACCTGATGTATTCGACCCACGGGGTGGTGACCGGCCCGGGTTGGACGGACGTGCACATCCGTCTTCCGGCGCACCTCGGACTTGCGGTTGTGCTCCTGCTGGCGGGCGGGGTCATTCTGTGGACATGCAGCCGGCGGCGTTTTCGCGACGGGGAGTGGCCGGCGTGGCGATCGCGGCGCGTGTGGGGTTTGCCGGTCGTGGCCGGGATGGTGTGGATCGTCGGCTTGGGAATCGTTCCGGCCTTGGCGCAATGGCTCTATGTGCGGCCGAACGAAGTCTCGGTGGAAAGGCCCTACATCGAGCACAACATCCGATTTACCCGCCTAGGATTCCGGCTCGACCGCATCGAGGAGCGGCAGTTTCCGGTGGCCGAACA
>CAYPUM010000043.1:0-14828 GCA_964413545.1 uncultured Roseibacillus sp.
TGACTTCGATTTCGATAGCGATCCCGATTTCGATTTCGATTATTCCTCCCAACGCGGGGTTTCAGTATTGCGGGACTTCAGGGGCGCTGCTTTGCGAGGCGGGCTTCGAGTTCCCTGACCTGCGCGGGGCGGTCTTGGGCCCGGGCGAGGCGGAGGCGGAGTTCGAGGACTTCGGGGGTGTCAAGCGACTCCGGGGGAAGCTGATAGAGCAGGTTGGCCGCCTCCTGGAGATCGGGAATTTCCAAGGCGCCCTCGATGGCGGCCAGCGCCGGGCCGGGATCGCGGGTTTCCGGCCGGTAGGGGAACACCGCGGAGCGGGCCGCGGCCGGCATTCCGGATGGAGATTCCCTGTCGTCGACCTGCTCGAGGAAGACCAGCTCGTCGCCTTCCCGGCGCCGCATCCAGGCATTCACGAGGAAGACGAGGGCCAATCCGAACCCGAAGAGGGTCAGATCCAGCAGCACCGGGGTCCACATGATGCCGGCCAGCCGGCTGAAAACCTCCCCCGCCAAACCCGGCAGAAACGTCCCGGCCCAGATGAGCACAATGAACGCCGCGGCCGATGAAATGAGGCCGAATCCCACCACGAGGGCTCTCTGCTGCGGGCGAGTCATGGCTGACGGGGTGCGCCGGGCCGGCAACCTCCGGTGGAAGAAATCACATCCTTGAGATGGCGCAAAGCCGGATCATGGGGCATATAGGAGCAATGGAACACAAAAGCACCGTCGCGGCCTACCTGCTTTGGTTCTTTTTCGGTTTGTTCGGAGTCCACCGCTTCTATCTCCGGCACACCGGCTGGGGGGTCGCATACCTCCTCACCTTGGGATTCATGGGGATCGGCTGGCTGGTCGACCTGTTCATGATCCCGGCGTACGTGGTGAACTACAACCATCGCCTCGACCACGCCCTGGAGCAGGGGCGGGTCTGAGGAGGTGCGGGGACGGGTCCGGACCGGTCCGCGCCGCCCGCTCCCATGCAGGATGCTTCGCCCTGCAAAGGCTTGCCCGACGGAGGGGGGATTGTTAGGGGAGGGCCGTGCGGCTCTTCGACACACTGACGCGGGAAGTGCGGGAATTGCAGCCGGCGGACGGCGCGACCTTCCGCTTCTATTGCTGCGGCCCGACCGTCTACGGGCCCTCGCACATCGGGAACTTCCGGAGCTTCGTCTTGCAGGACGCGCTCCGGAGGGCGCTCGAAGTGGGAGGACTGAGGACGAAGCACGTGCGGAACATCACGGATGTGGACGACAAGACGATCCGGGATTCGCAGGCCGCCGGCCGGTCGCTCGCGGAATTCACCGCCGGCTGGACGGAGAACTTCCACCGCGACGCCGCAAAACTGAACTGCCTCCCGCCTCATGTCGAACCGTGCGCCGTGGAGCACATTCCACAGCAGATCGAGATGGTCGGCGAGTTGATCGCGAAAGGTCACGCCTATCCGTCCGGCGACGGCTCGGTCTACTTCCGGATCGCTTCCTTTCCCGAATACGGGCGCCTCGCCCGTCTCGACCGGCAGGATCTGGAACTCGGCCGGGCGGGGGAGGGCCGCGCCGACGCCGACGAATACGAAAAAGATGGCATCAGCGATTTCGTCCTGTGGAAGGCGCGGCGGCCGGAGGACGGGGAGAATTTCTGGGCGAGTCCTTGGGGGGAGGGGCGCCCCGGCTGGCACCTCGAGTGTTCGGCGATGATCCGCCGGTATCTCGGCGAGAGCTTCGACCTGCACAGCGGCGGGGTGGATCTTGTGTTCCCGCACCATGAGAATGAAATCGCGCAGTCCCGCTGTGCGTGCGGGGGCGAGTTTGCGCGGCACTGGTTTCACATCGCGCACCTGATGGTGGAGGGGGGCAAGATGTCGAAGTCGCTGGGCAATCTGCATACGATTTCCGGCCTCGAGGGCCGCGGGTTCACGGCGAAGGAGCTGCGGTATGTCCTGCTTGGCGGCCACTACCGGAAGCCGCTCAATTTCACGTTCGAATCGATGCGCGCGGCGCGCGAGGCGCTCGCGAAGCTGGCACGGGCGGAGCGGGAACTGGCGCGGGCCGCCGGGGAGGATCGGCCGCCGTCCTACGAGGAGCTGAGGGGAATGGGCGGCTTCGGGGTGTTCGCGCCGGCATGGGAGGCGCTGAACGACGATCTCAACACGCCGGGCGCGTTGGGAGGCCTGTTCACCGGCCTCCGCACGGCGGCGGAAGGAGACGCCGCGGCCAACTGGCGGGCCTTCCACGCCATGCTTGGGGCTCTTGGTCTCGTCCTTCCCGAGTTGGTGGTGGAGGAGGTTCCGGACGAGATTCGCGCCCTTGCGGAGCGGCGGCAGGAAGCCCGCAAGGCGAGGGACTGGGCCGCCGCCGACGCCATGCGCGACGAACTGCTCGCCCAAGGCTGGGTTGTGAAGGACGGCAAGGGAGATTATGAACTGGAACGGCGATGACGGCGCGCGAGTTCTACAACTGGGGAACCGTGCGGGCAAGGTGATGGCATGGAGCGACAGGACTCGCCGCCAAAGCAAGCGGGCAAAGGACTTCACGGACATCCTGCGCCTCGTTGAGGCGCATCCGCGGCTCAGATCCCGATTGCCCGCGGAGCTGAAACAGCAGATTGAAGAGTAGAGACAACCATGGCAGCGACCGAACCCTTTCATCGTCCCCGCCGCAACCGGAAGTCGCCGGCGATCCGCGCCTTGGCGCGCGAGACCGTGTTGACGCCGGACGATCTGATCCAGCCCATGTTCCTGCACGAGGGGGAAAAGAACGAACCGATCGAGTCGATGCCGGGGTGCCGGCGCTGGTCGATCGAGGGGCTGGTGCGGGAGGCGGGCGAGGTTCATTCTTTGGGAATCCCTGCGGTGGTCCTGTTTCCGGCCCTTCCCGAAGGGCGGAAGTCGCCCGACGGAGCGGAGTGCTTCAACCCCGAGGGGCTGGTTCCGCGCGCCGTGCGCGCCTTGAAGCGGGCGCTTCCGGCCATGGCGGTCATCACGGACGTGGCGCTCGACCCCTACAACTCGGACGGTCACGACGGCCTTGTGCGGCGTCATGAGGACGGGTCGATCGAGGTCCTCAACGACGAGACGGTCGAGGTTCTCTGCCGGCAGGCGCTCTGTCATGCCGAGGCGGGGGCCGACGTGGTGGCGCCGAGCGACATGATGGACGGCCGGGTCGGCGCGATCCGCGAAGCCCTTGACGCCGCCGGATACCCGCAAACCTCGATCCTCAGCTATACGGCGAAATACGCCTCGGCCTACTACGGCCCGTTTCGGGGCGCCCTCGGCTCGGCGCCCCGCGCAGGCGACAAGAAAACCTACCAGATGGACCCCGCCAACGCCCGGGAAGCCATCCGGGAACTGGAACTCGACGAGGACGAGGGCGCCGACATGGTAATGGTGAAACCGGCGGGTCCCTACCTCGATGTGATCGCGGCGATGCGCGAAGCCACCACGCTTCCCGTCGCCGCGTACCAGGTCAGCGGCGAGTACCTCATGATCAAGTCTGCCGCCGCCGCGGGGTGGATCGATGAGCAGGCCGCGATGACCGAAAGTCTGATCGGGATCAGGCGCGCCGGGGCCGGCATGATCCTGACCTACTTTGCGAAGCAAGCCGCCACGATGCTGCGGGGCGGCTGAAGCCGGCGATGGTTGAATGGCGCTACTTCAGCCAACTGGCGACGCGATAGAACCGCCACTTCGAGGTGGCGGGGAGATCGAAGTAGACCGCCCCTCCGGTTCCGCTGACGGTGCCGTTGCCGTTGAGGCGGGTTTCGGGGCGCCAGGTGCGCAGGTCCTCGGAGTATTCGAGGCGGTAGTTTTCCCAGTGCCGGGTCTGCCATGCGAATCTCGAGACGGAGGTCACCTTGGGACCCGCCCGGAGGGTGGGGGCGGGGGAACCTGAGGTGTTCACGAGGCGGAAGAAGCGGGAGCGGTCCGCGGCCTCGAGGTAGATGGTGAGCGGTTGGCCGTTCCCGGCGGTCCTGCGGGCCACTTGCCAGTGACTGAGGTTTGTTCCGGTCAGCAATTCGCAGGCCTCGCCCGCGGTGCTGCTCCATGTCAGAGGAATGAAGGGTCGATCGGCGGCAAACGGAACCGCCAGGAGGAGCGCGGGCTCCGGCTGATCCGCGGGATGGCCCGGGCCGACCCGGGCCGCCAGCTTGAAGAAGCGCGCCGGTCCGCCCCGGAAGAGATCGATATGTATGACGTTTCCCGTTCCAAGAACCTCGGTCTCCTCGCGCCAGTGCAGCAGGTCGCCGCTTGCGAGAACGGTGTAGAACTCGCCGGAGACGCTCGGCCACGAAAGCGAGGTGAACCACCCGCCGCCGGTCGAGGGGTTGATGCGAACCCGCGGCTTCGACGGCGGAGGGAGGTCGTCCCGGAACCCGTAGACAAGGCCCGATTCGCTGCTGGTGGTCCACTGGAGCAGTTCCGTTCCGTCGGCGGTCGTGACGTTCACGGCGCCGAGGAATTGGACCGTCATGCCGGCCGAGGCGCTCTCGTTCCAGGGAGCGAAGTGGACTGATCCCGGAAGGCCGCAGAACGCCTCCGCCACGGCGCGCAGCCGGATGTTGTTCATCTCGATCTGGCCCGCCATGACCGGGTAGGGAAAGACGACCGTCCCGAGGGGGTCCTCGACCGGCGCGGCGAAATTGCGGGTGGCGCGCCTCCATTGCGTTCCGTTCAGGTTGTCCAACTGGAGCCGGCCTTGGGACCGGATCAGGGATCCTCCGCTGACACCGGTCGAGCCGTCGACCTGCCATGCCACCTCGACGATCAGGCCGGTCCCCGAATCGACGCCCGCGGCTTCCACGAAGAGGGAGTCCACGAAGTCGACCTGCGCCACCGCTTGCAGCGAGGAGACGAAAGGCCTGATGTTGGCGGCCGTGTCCAGCTCGATATCCGCCATCGGCCCGAACACACTGGCCGAGGCGCTGCTCCCGGAGTCCTCATCGACAAAGGAGTTCGGGAGGTTGATGACGTCCGTCGCAAGGGCGGTGGTGCCGGTCAGGGTCGGCTGGTTGGAGACCGCGGCCTCGCCGTTGTCGAGGGCCGCCGCCGCCGGACCGGCCGTCAGGATCGTGACCGCTGCCAACCGGCACATCGGGCGGGGGAGACGATGAAACATGGGGTTTCTAGTAGTAAGCGGCCACCTTTCGCAGGAAGCGTTGCCATTTCCGCCCCGGCCGGCCATCGTCGAGGAGGAAATGGGGGCAGTTCTTGTGCCCGAGGACCTTGCGGTCCGAGTAACGGACCCGTTGCCAGTGGTGGTGCGGGACGACCCGCCGGAGGGGGATGTCATGTTCGTGCATGAGCCATGCCACGAGGCGGGCGGTGCGGTCGACGGTGCGCCGCCGGCTGTTGCCGCGGTTTTCACACATCTCGATTCCTATCGAGGAGCGGTTTCCGGGGCCTTCGTAGTCGGCGTGCTGGCCTTGTTCGCGGTCGGGCAGGGTCTGGTATATTGAATCCTCGTCGACGGTGTAGTGCCATGTGAGGTATCCGAGCGAGTTGTTGTGTCCTTTCAGGGCGCCGCGCTGGAGCATGCGGGCGTGGGCTCGGGCGTCGGCGCCGCGGCTGTAGTTTTGCGTCGAGTGCACCGTAATGTAGCGCGGTTTCATGTAGCGGATGCGATGGCGTCCGTGGCGGCCGATGGGGATGAGGGTCTCGATGATGCGGGGGGCGCGGGAACCGGCGGTTGCACCGGGCGCCGGGCCGGACGAATCCGACCCGCAGGACGCGGCGAGAACAGTGAGGACTGCGGTGAACAGCGGTCGCGGCATCTATTCCACATTCTGGATCTGCTCCCGCGCCTTTTCCAGTTCGGTTTTCGCATTGACGACGTGTTGGGCGAGGGCTGCATCGTTCGCCTTGGCGCCGATCGTGTTGAACTCCCGGTTCATTTCCTGGCAGAGGAAGTCCATGGCCCGGCCGACCGGCTCCGTCGCTTCGAGGTAAGCGGCGAATCGCCGCAGGTGGGACCGCAGGCGCGTGATTTCTTCCGTGATCTCGCAACGGTCGGCGAAGAGGGCGATTTCGCGCAGGATCCTCTCGTCGTCGAGATCCAGGTCGAGTCCGACTTCGCGAAGCCGGCGCAGGAGGTTTTCCCGGTAGGAGGTCACGACCTCCGGAGCGCGCCGTGCAATGGCGTCGATCCCGGATACGAGCGATTCGAGAAGGCGGCGGCATTCGGCGGCAAGGTCGCCTCCCTCGTCGGCGCGCATTGCGATCAGGGCGTCCAGCGCTTCGTCGAGGGCGGGTTCGAGGACTTCGAGGACTGCGGCGGGCGCATGTTCGTCTTCGAACAAGAGGATGTCCGGGGCCCGAAGGAAATCGCCTGCCTCCGGGTGGAAGGGACGCCCGAGCAGTTCCGCCAGTTCTTTGAAAGCTGAATCGAGGGCCTTGGCGCGGGCGCGGTCGATCCGCACGCCGCCTGCCACCCCTTCCGGGTGGGAGAGCTGGATGTTGATGTTCACCCGGCCCCGCGAAATCCGTTTGAGCACGCGCTTGCGGAGCAGAGGCTCGAGTTCTGCGAGCGCGCGCGGCATGTAGAACACGACTTCGCCCTGTTTGCGGTTGACCGACGATGCCTCGACCATGACTGCAACCACCTCCGAAGCGCGGGAGCCACGGCCGAATCCGGTCATGCTGTGCATGGCTTCATGGAATAGCAGCAACCTGCGAACGGTGGCCAGCGAGAAAGAGGCGGTCGACTGCCAGCTGACGGCAGTCAGCCATCCCCGGGGTCCGGCGAAGGGCGCTCCGGAGGCTCGCCCGCCCGATCGAGGAGGTCCGGCCGGTTCCGCCGGGTGCGTTCCAGAGCCCGGGCGCGCTTCCACTCCTCGATCCGGGCGTGGTGACCGGAAAGCAGGACCTTGGGGACCCGGAGGCCGCGGAACTCGACCGGTTTCGTGTAGGCGGGCGCCTCGAGGAGGCGCGGATCGGAGAATGATTCATCCTCCGGCGAGCGTTCGTCGCCGAGCGCTCCCGGGAGGAGGCGTACGATGGCGTCGCAGATCACCGCGGCGGCGATGGCGCCGTTGCTCAGGACGTAGTCGCCGATGCTGATTTCCTCGTCGACCAGCTCTTCGACGACGCGGTGGTCGACCCCTTCGTAGTGGCCGCAGAGGATGAGGAGGTGTTCCACCGCGGCGAGGCGCCGGGCGTCGGCTTGCCGGAACGGCCTCCCTTGGGGCGTGGCGAGGACCACAAGGGTGCCGGGGCCGCGAAGCTGCCCGACGGCTGCGAAAAGCGGCTCGGGCTTCAGCAACATGCCGGGGCCGCCGCCGCACGGGTAGTCGTCGGTCTTGCGGTGCCTGCCGGCCGCCCAGTCGCGGAGCTGGTGGGCCCGGATCTGCACCACGCCGGCGTCGCGGGCCCGCTGCACGATGCTCTCGTTCAACGGCGCCAGCGCCACCTCGGGAAAGAGGGTGACGATGTCGATCCTCACTGCCGTGCGGGCATTCAAGCACATCGAACTCCGGGAGCAAATGACGCGGTGAGGAATCGGTTGTCGCCCGTTCGGCCTGATGCTTCAATGAAGGCGTCGTCCGCGCCCCCGTTCTTCCAGTGATGTATCCGAAATCCGAGAGTTCCTCCGCAAGCGGCGACGTCCGGACGAGGTGGGCTTCGGGCGGAAGTCGCGCCGCGCTTGGTTTGGCGGCCTTCCTTGGCTCCTGCGGGGGCGACGAGGGCGATGGCTCGCCTCCCGTCGAGGCGACTCTGCCGGCCGCCGCCTCGCAACCGGGAGTGGAAGCGGTGTCGCGCTTGTGCCGCGATTGCCATCCCGAGATCTACGAGACGTGGCTGGAGTCGCAGCACGGCCTCGCCAACCGGCTGGCCGGGCCGCGGCGGGACGCTCCGTTCTTTGCCGGACAGACGCTGCGAACCGGCGTCGAGGATTGGCTCTTCCGCAAGGAGGACGGCGAGCTGCAAATCGTCAACAACGGGAAGGTCCACCGGCCGGACATGGCCATCGGCGAGAGCCCCCTCGTGCAGTACCTCATCCCGTTCAAAGGGGGGCGCTGGCAGACCACCAGCGCGGCGTGGGACACCGGGAAGAAGAAGTGGTTCGACATGCTCGCCGGCGACGACCGCACCAGCATCGACTGGGGCCACTGGACCGGCCGCGGCATGACATGGAACGTGCAGTGCGCCTGGTGTCACATGACCGGCTTCCGCAAGAACTACGACGAGGAAACCGACTCCTACGCCTCCGAGTGGAATGAGATGGGGATCGGCTGCACCATGTGCCATGGAGGTGTCGAGTCCTCCCCTCACCCCGAAACCGGGTGCCTGATCGACCTCGAAGGGCATCGTAGACTCGGGCAGGGGCAGATCCTCGATGGCTGCGCGACCTGCCACAGCCGGCGGGGTGAATTCGACGAGGAATTCCGGATCGGCGACGTTTACGGGGATCATTACCAGTTGGCGTTGGCCTCCGCACCCCATCTCTACTATCCCGACGGTCAGATTCGCGACGAAGTCTACGTCTATCTGTCGCTGCGGATGAGCACGATGGGGCATGCCGGGGTGACCTGCCTTGATTGCCACGATGCTCACCAGGCGGAGGTCAAGTTCCCGCTCGGCACGAATGCCGTCTGCATCCAGTGCCACGCCACCGGGACGAACGGGCGCATTGAAGGCGCGCCTGTCGTCGATCTGGCCACGCACAGCCGCCACGAACCCGGCAGCACCGGGAGCCTCTGCGTCGAATGTCACATGACTCACACCGTCTACATGGGCAACGACCCTCGGCGCGACCACGGCTTCCATATCCCGGATCCGCTCCTGACCGGGGAACTGGGCATCCCGAACGCCTGCAACAAGTGCCATGAGCATGAGAAAGAGTCCGTGGAATGGGCCATCAAGGCCGCCGACGACTGGTGGAAAGAAAAGATGAACCGGCCCGAGCGCGCCCGCACCCGTGCCGTGGCCCGCGCCTTCGAGGGCGAACGCGACGCCCTCGAACCCCTGCTCGAGGTTTATTCCGTCGAGGAAAAGCCGTTCTGGCGGGCCAATCTCCTGCAAATCATGCAGCCATGGGCTTCGGACGCCCGCGTGCGCGACTTGGCCCGGGTGGCGGCCCGGCACGATGAACCCGCCCTGCGCGCCGCCGCCACCGCCCTGCTGGAATACAGCCCCGGCAACGAAGACCTCCTCGCGGCGGCCGCCACAGACCCGGTCAAGGAAGTGCGCCTCGCCGCCGCTTGGGCGATGCGCCGCGAACTCGACACGGGCAGTCCGCTTGGAAAGGAACTCGCCGCCACCATCGCGCACGGATCCGACCAACCGCTCGGCGCCCACCGCCGCGGGCGTCTCGCCGCCGACCGCGGCGACCTCCGCGAAGCCGAACGCTGGATTCGCCGCGCCGTCGAATATGACCGGACATCGGCCGGCGGGCGCGAAGCATACGCCGTCCTGCTGGGTGAGATGAACCGTCCCCGCGAGGCCCTCGAACAACTCCGCGCCGCTGCACGGCTGAACCCCGACAACGCCCGTTACCCGTATCTCATGGCCCTCACCCAGGCCGAGCTCCGCCGCGAGCGGGAGGCCGAAAAACTCCTCCGCCGAACCCTCGAAATGGACCCCCGATACGACCGCGCCTGGTACAACCTCGGTCTCCTGTTCGCCGGTCAGGAGCGCCTCGAGGAGGCGGTCGAGGCGATCCGCAAGGCGGAAGCCGCCAACCCTCGGAGCCCCGAATACCCCTTCGCCCGCGCCACCGTCCACAGCCGGATGGGCGAGCCGGCCAATGCCGCGCAGGCCGCCCGCCGCGCCCTCGAAATCCAACCCGGCTTCCCCCCCGCCCTCCAACTCCTGCAACGCCTGCGGATCCCGTCTCCATGATGCTCGCAGGCCTCGGGGCTTTTTGAGACTTGCGGGCGGTGGTCGTTGGCGTCGGCGTTTTCGCCTTTGTTCGAAATCAGAACGCGCACTGGACGCCGGCGGAGAGGCGGAAGCCGGAGTCGTAGTAACCGACGACGCTTGAGTATTCGTCGTCGAGGATGTTCTTGAGGGCGACGAAGGCGCGGGTGTGGAAGGGCTTGTCGATGGTGTACCCGGCGGTGAGGTTCAGGTCGAAGTAATCGCCGAGCGGCTGCGGGCCGCTGCTGGAGAAGCGGTCGTTCTCGTAGGAGCCGACGTATTTTCCAAAGAGGCTGGCATCGAACGGTCCCTGCCGGAAATAGACTCCGCCGGTGAGAATCGTGTCCGGCAGTTCGGGGTCCTTGCGGTATCCGCCCCCGGCCTCCCCGATCTCGGCGCGCATCAGCTGGACCGCGGAGAAGAACGACACGCAGTCGCGGTACCACGGGCTGCGCCACTCGGCCTCGAATCCCCATTGGCGGCTGTCACGATTCTCGTAGTAAGGCGCTTCAAGGCCGATGTCGTTGAAATAGGTGTCGGCGGTGAGCCGGATGCCGTCGTCGCGGAAGACCGCGAAGAGGCCGGTCTTGAGGAGGCCCACGGCGCCGGTTTCGAAGACCACTCCGCCGTCGAGGATGTGGCGCGCCTCGCGGCCGGCGGGGTCGCCGTCGGAGGTGAGGGCGCCGGGCGGGGCGTCGACCTGGCCGAAGGCGTAGTTGGCGTAGAGGGAGGCGGACCGGTTCAGCTCGCCGCGTCCGCCGAGGTTGAAACGGTGCAGGGGGGAGGCCCACTGGTTCTCGACGGGGGCCACGCCGCGGAAGGGGCCCCCGCTGCCCTCGATGTTGTATGCTGCGAAGTCGTTGATGTATTCGCGGCTGTAGCGGTATCCGGCGTCCATCGAGAGGCGTCCGAAGTCGTGCTGGTCGACGATGACGGCGGAGACGGTCTCGAGGTCGTTGCGTCTTCCGGCGTAGAACCGCTTGCCGTCGGGGGACACCCAACGGTGATAGAGGCCCCCGAAGCGCAGGATGTTGCCCTCGAAGGGGACCACCGATTGCAGCAATTGCACGCCGTATTCGTGGTCGTCGTCGTGGTGGGTGGTCGAGGCGCGGTGGTCGACGAGGCGCGCCTTTCGTGCCGCGCCCCACACCGAGAGTTCGGTGGTGGCGCGTTCCGGGCGGTGGTAGCGCAGGCGCGACCCGAACAGGACCGCCTCGAGCGGGTCGAATTCCTGCACCCGATTCCGCACGCCCATGCTCGCCGGCTCGAGGGCCCGCTTCAGCTCCCGGCTCCCCTGCAGCAGGAACAGGAACGTGTCCGATTCCCACGAGGGGCACGGCGACCAGTGCAGGCGGACGCTCCCGGTATGAATGCGCTCCGCGGCATTCAGGCCGGTCTCCCCGTCGGCCGCTTGATATCCCGCCGACACCGCGACGCTGCCGCCGGGAAACGGCTCGGAGTGCGAAAGGTGGTAGCGCTGGTAGTTGTAGCTTCCGTACTCCGCCTCGAGGCGCGTGGCGCGCTCCGCATCGGACCGCGGAATGATGTTGATGACGCCCGCGAGGCCCGAGAGGCCGGTCAGCAACGCCGCGCTCGATCGCACGATCTCGATCCGCTCGATCCCGGTGGGCGGGAAGAAGTACGGCAGCTCGTGGAACTCGCGGAACCAGAGCCCGTCGATGGCGTAGTCGGGATACGGGTAGGTCTGTCCGCGAAAGCTCGTGAACTGCTTCACCTTTCGGCCCCGCGTTTCGGTCCATGCGCCCGGGGCGAAGTTCAGGGCCTCCGTCAGGCTGGCCGGGTTCTGGCGCAGGATGTCCTCGGCCGTGACCTCGGACGAGGCGGCTTCCAGCCCGAGAGGTTCGCTGGTCGGCCTCCGGAGCGGGTCGCGTTCCAATCGCAGGGCCTGCACCTCCACCGGGTCGAGGACCTGCACCCCCGCTTCGGACGGGTCCTCTTCCCTCGCGACCTCATCCTCCGTTTCCTCCGTCTCGGCGGGGGCGGGCAGGGCGGCTGTCACGAGCAGGCCGGACAGGATCAGGAAAGATGGCAATGAAAGCATGCGGCACGATCGGTTCATCCTGGCCATATTACGGTCCGCTCTGCCGAGGGTGTCGTGCAGATCTTGCCAAAGGGTCCTCGGATTCTCTCGCGGCGCAGCCTCGCGGGACCGCGCCATACCACAGGAGAGCGGAGATGACCGGTGGACGCCGCCGTCCCCGGCGGCGTGGTCTGAACTTCAGGGTTCGGTCCGGCACTTACCCGTGATGCCGCAGTTTGGCCTCGATGAACGGGTTGAGGTCGCCGTCCATGACGTGTTGGATGTTTCCTGTTTCGTGGCCGGTGCGGAGGTCCTTGATCATCTGGTAGGGCTGGAAGACGTAGGAGCGGATCTGATTGCCCCAGCCGATTTCTCCCTTTTCGGAATAGGTGCGGTCAGCGTCGGCCATCTGTTTTTCCTCCTCGATCTGATAGAGTTTGGCCTTGAGGAGTTCCCAGGCGAGTTCGCGGTTGCGGGCCTGGGAGCGTTCCTGGGTGCAGCGGACGATGATGCCGGTGGGTTTATGTTTCAGGATGACGGCGGTTTCGACCTTGTTGACATTCTGGCCGCCCTTGCCGCCGGAGCGTGTGGTTTGGGCATCGACCTCGTTTTCGGGGATTTCGATGTTGATGTCGTTCGAGATTTCGGGGGTGGCGTCGATGGCGGCGAAGGAGGTGTGGCGTTTGCCGGCGGCGTCGAACGGGGAGATGCGGACGAGGCGATGCACGCCGCGCTCGTTTTTGAGATAACCGTATGCGTAGGGGCCTTCGACCTTGAGGGAAGCGCGTGAGATGCCGGCGCCCTCCCCTTCCTGTTCGTCGGTCAGGGTGACCTTGAAGCCGCGCTTTTCGGCCCAGCGGGTGTACATGCGGAGGAGCATCTGGGCCCAGTCGCAGGCTTCCGTTCCGCCCGCTCCGGCCTGGATGGTGAGGTAAGCGTTGTTGGGGTCGGTGGGCTGGTCGAGGAGGGTGACCAGTTCGAAGGAATCGATATCCTGTTCAAGGGTCCCGGCTTCCCGGAGCGCCTCGGCGGCGGACTCGGGGTCATCGAATTCGCGGGCCAGCTCGACCGCGGCTTCGAGGTCCTCGAACCGTTTTTCGAGAGCGAGGAACGGGTGGAGTCTTGATTTCAGCCGGCTGGCTTCCTGGACGACGTTTTGTGCGGCCTGGGGGTCGTTCCAGAAATCCGGGCTCTCCATCTTCCGCTCGCGGGAGGCGATCTCCTTTTCGAGAGCGGGGACGTCAAAGATACCTCCGGAGTTCGGACAGGCGGCCCTTGAGGGCCTCGGTGTCCATCGCCTGGAGGTCGTTGCGATTGCTCGTCTCTGCCATGAGGGTGGGAAGTCGTTAGCGCGGGAACAGCGAAGAGTCAAGGCCGGGGCGCGCTCAAGGGGGGGGCTCCGGGCCGGCTCAGCCGGGCGCTCCGCGAAACCCCTCCTCGACGAAAAGGCGGGCGGAGCGGCGGCGCAGGCAACGCCCGCCGGGAAGGCTGAGTCTCGGGGGACCTTGCGGATCGAGGAGCGCCATGCAGCGGGTGATCAACTCGCGGGAGAGATCGGGAACGCGCTGTTGGCGGAGGTAAGAGAAGAGGGCCCGGTATCGCAGCACGGCGGGCAGTTTGCGGAGCTTGGGAAGAAAGAGGCGGCCTTGAGGGTCGAGGAGATCCAGCACTCCGAGCAGAGCGTCGAGACAGGCCTGGTCGTCGCGGGAGGACTCCTCGGCGCGGGCGAGGGCGGGAACCACGTCGCGCTCCATGATCTCTTCGAGCAGCGGAAGGACCTCGTTGCGAAGGCGGTTTCGGGGGGTGAAGGGCTCCTTGTTGCTGGCGTCGTCGCGGTATGCGAGCCGGCGTTCGGCGAGGAAGGCGTCGATCTCGTGGCGGCGCGCCCCGAGCAAGGGCCGACAGAGGGTGAGCTTCCGGCGGCCGGCCGGCAAGACGGACTCGAATGGGATCCCCTTCAACCCGGCGGAGCCGCGAAGGAGGTTGAACAGGATTGTTTCGGCGTGGTCGTCGGCGTGGTGGGCGAGCAGGACGCGGTTGCAGCGGTGCCTCGCGGCGCAGTCCGCGAAGAATTCGTGGCGGGCCTGCCGGGCGGCCTGCTCGATCGAAAGGTTCTCTCTGCCGGCGCGCCGGCGCACGTGGTCGCGGGCGATCTCGAAGGGAAGCTCGTGCTGCTCGGCCAGCTCCCGGACGAAGGCCGCATCGTGGGCCGAGAAGAGCCCGCGGAGCTGATGGTTGAGATGGCAGAGAACGAGCTGACGGCACCCCGCCTCGAGCAGGACGTGCAACAACGCCACCGAGTCCCGGCCGCCCGAAATGCCGAGGAGATATTTCCGGCGAAGGTTGAGGCGAGGGTCAAGGGCAAGCGACATGAGGCTGCTCCGGAAAGGCAGAAACAAGAAACAACATCGGGAGGATGGCGCAGAGGGTGAAGAGGATCGAGGTCCAAGCCGGCGAGACGCTTCGCCGCTGGCTGGAGTCCTTGAGATTCAGAACTCGTCACGGATGAGTCAAGTTTTTGGGCCGCCATTTCGGCGAACGACGACGGCGACGACGACGGATGACGGTGAGAGGGCCTCCCGATCGGCAGTTTCGGTGGGAAAATGCTTGCCCCGATCAGGCAAGCTTCGCTTGAAGCGAACCTTGCCGCTGCCTCGAATCTGCTTACCATGGGGGCATGCCGGAAGAGAAATTCCATCCCGTGCAGGTGGCGGCATGGAAGAAGATGGATTCCGACGAGAAGTGGCGGCTTGCGGTGGCGGCCACCGGGATGCTCCGCGAAGCGGCCCGGCGCCGTATCGCCCGCCAGAACCCAACCTGGAGCGCCGACCGGATCGACCGCGAGACGGCCCGGTTTCTCACCCGTGCCAGAACCTGATCTTACCGTCCTTTTTTTGCGGCCGCTGGAGGAGGCCGGTCTGGACCGCTACATGGTGAGCGG
>CAYPUM010000044.1:0-14756 GCA_964413545.1 uncultured Roseibacillus sp.
CCCGTTGCCGAAACCCCCCGCTACACGTTCACGCAGGTCCGGGGATTCGTCCCCACCATGACGGTCCCCTACAATGAACCGTTCCCGATCGTGCTGAAGCTCACCGCCGAGTCCGAGAACCGCCCCTCCCACGGAGTGGCACGTTACGGAAGCCAGGATCCCGTCACCGCCCCCCTGCAACCCGACGGAAGCTACCGCTTCCATTTTCCCGGCCAGCAGGCCCGCGACACGGTGACGGTGCGAATCGGCGATTCCCGGCACGCCATTACCGTCATCCCCACCCTGCGCCCGACCATCGAATCGGTCCTCGCCGACATCGATTATCCCGAATACCTCCGTCTCGATCCAAAGCGCATCGACCTGCGCGCCGGGTCGCTCTCCGTCGTCGAGGGCAGCCGGGTGGCTCTCGAAGCCGTCTCCTCGCGCGAACTGCGCGAAGCGCGCCTCGATGTCAGACCTCTCCCGCAGGATCGCGCCCCGCTCGCCTACGAGCGATTCGAACCCGCCCCCCTGCCGGAGCAGCCCGAGCCGCCACCCGCCGAACCACGACACTTCGATCTCCCGGTCAGCGGACCCGTGATGCGCTCGCCGCACATCGAGGTCGCCGACTATCCCGCCGAAGCCGCCCTCACGTGGACCGACACCCTTGGACTCGACGACAAGGGCGGATTCCGCCTCCGCATCGATCCCGTCAAGGATCAGAAACCCGCCGCCTACCTTCAGGGCATCGACCGCCAGCACATCATGCTGGCCTCGGAAACCGTCGAGTTCGAAAGCCTCGCCGAGGACGATTACGGATTGAAGGTGCTCGGAATCGAATGGCAGGGAGAATTCACCAAGCCCACCGACCGCCAGCCCGCCCGCGGCGAGCAGGAACTCCAAAGCGGCGCACCGACCCTGCGGCGGCTCGCGGAGGAGGTCGCCTTCTCGCCGTCCACCCTCGGGATCCCGCCGCAGAAGCTTCTCCTGCGGGCCTACGTCGAGGACTACTACCCTGGCCGGGAGCGCGTCTACTCGGAGCCGATCACCCTCTTCATCCTGACCCCGGATGAGCACGCCCAGCTCCTCAAGAACCAGTTCGACCGCATCATCGGCGAACTCGAGGACGCCGCGCGCCGTGAACAGAACAACCACGACGAAAACCGCCGCCTCGACAAACTCAGCAAGGAGGAACTCCAGGAGGACGCCAACCGCGAACGCCTCAAACAACAGGAAACCGGCGAGGCCGACAACGTCGACCGCATGAAGGATCTCACCCAACGCATGGAAAAACTCTTCAAGGACGCCGTCCGCAATGGCGAGGTCGACAAGGAAACCATGAAGAAACTCGCCGAGGCCCTCCGGAAAATGAGCGAACTCGGCAAACAGGACATGCCGCAGGTCGAAGAAAAACTCCGGAACGCCGGCGACGAACGCTCGACCCGCGAACAGGCCAAAAAGGACCTCAAGGATGCCATCGAGAAACAAAAAAAGGTCCTCGAAAAAATGCGCCAAACCATCGAGCAGGCCAACGAGGCCAACCGCAAGTTCGAGGCCAGCACCTTCGTCAATCGCCTGAAACGCGCCGCCTCCGAGCAGGAAGGCCTCGCCTCGTCGCTCATCGACCGCGTCGAGGTCGATGACGGACATGACTCCATCGCCGGCCTCGGAGTCGACGAGTTGGACCCCGTCGATCAGCGCCTCCTCGGCGAACTCGCCATGCAACAACGCCGCACCGCCTCGGACGTGCGCTGGATCCAGGAGGACCTCGGACACTTCTACGCCCGCACCCAGAAGGAGATCCATCAGAAGCTCCTCAGCGAAATGCGCGAATCCCACATCGACACCGCCCTCGACGACAACCGCGAACGCCTCGCCTCCAACAAGACATGGCTCGCCATCGCCGCCTCCCTCAAATGGGCCGCCCAACTGCGGGAATGGGCGAAAATGCTCGAGCCCCCCGGCGGGGGCGGCGGCGGCGGCGGGGGCGGAGGCGGAGGCGCCGGCCTCGACGACAACGATTTCGAATTCATGCTCAAGGTGATGCGCATGATCCAAAGCGAACAGGACATCCGCGCCCGGACCCGCGGCCTCGAACAACTCCGCCGGAACGTCCGCGAAAAAAACGCCCGGAACGCCTCACCCGAATCCCCGGCCCCCGAGCCCGAACCCTCCAACCCATGAGAACCTCCGCCCCGCATTTCCCCGCCCTCCTCGCCCTCGGCGGCGCCCTCTGCCTGCCGCCCGCCGGCGCTGCCGACGTCCCCGCCCCGGATAAGGATCCCCTCGAACAACACACCGAAGGTTCCCGGAAGCTGGCCATCGTGCAGGACGAACTCGCCGCCGACGTCCAGGAACTCATCGATCTGCAGACCGTCGAACCCGTCATCCGCCTCCTCGAAGAAGTCGAGGCCATCATGGCCGAGGTCACCTTCCAGCTCGACGAAAGCAAAACCGGCGGACCCACCATCGCCGCCGAAACCGAGATCATCGAAAAAATCTTCGCCGCCGCCAAAAAACGCGCCCAGCAGTCAAATGGAAATCCCAGCGAGTCCGACCCAACCAACGGCGCCATGCTCGACATGATGGAGCGCATGATGGGCCGGGAACCCCAGCCCGGACAGCAGCCCGGCAACATGGGCGGCGAAGGTCAAACCGGTGACTCGGACTCCGCCAACAAAAACCCCGCCGAAGGCGGCGAAGGACGCCTCGAACAGCGCCGCGTCCCGAAAAGCTCCGGACCCGCCGGATCCGGCCTGCCCCCGGAATTCCAAAAGGCCCTCGACGCTTACAACAAGGACCGCTGACCCCCATGAGAATGCCCACCGCCATCGCCTTGCTGGCGGGCTGGCTGACCGCTGCCACCGGCTGGACCCAGTCCCTCCCCCGGCGCCAGGACGATCCCATCCCGCCCCAGCTCGAAGCCATGTACGTCAAGGGCCTCCGGTTCCTCGCCGACTCGCAATCGAGGAACGGGAACTGGCCGGACCGCAACGGCTCCGAGCCCGCCGTCGTCGGCCTTTGCGTCATGGCCTTTCTCGCCCACGGCGAAGACCCCAACACCGGACCCTACGCCATCAACATCAAGCGCGGTATCGACTATATCCTCAAGGAGCAGAGCGACACCAACGGCTACATCGGCTCAAGCATGTACAACCATGGCTTCGCCACCCTCGCCCTCGCCGAGACCTACGGCGCCCTCGACGACGAGCGTGTCGCCAAGGCCCTGAAACTGGGCGTCGATCTCATCCTCTCCGCGCAGGATCGCAACCCCCGCGGTGCATGGCGATACACGCCCGACAGCCCCGACGCCGACACCACCGTCACCGGATGCCAGTTGGTGGCCCTCTTCGCGGCCCGCAACGCCGGCATCCCCGTCCCCGACGAAGCCATCAGCAAGGGACAGTCGTTCATGAAACGCTGCCGGGGGTCCGACGGCGGCTACGGCTACACTTCCGCCGGAAGCAGCAAACCCACCCTCACCGCAATCGGTGTCCTCACCCTCGCCCTCGCAAGGGAAAAGGACTCCAAAGGCTTCCTCGCCAGCGTCAACTACCTCCGCAAGCGCCTCAACTACCGCGACCGGTTCTACCCGTACTACTTCGAATATTACATGTCGCAGGCCCTGTTCCAAGCCGATGACGAGGCGTGGCAGGAGTGGAATGCCAAGAACATCCGTTACCTCTCCGCCTCCCAGATGCGCGATGGATCGTGGGCCGGCAACAAAGGGGCGGCCTTCAGCACCGCCGGCGCCCTCCTTTCCCTCGCGCTCAATTATCGATTCCTGCCGATCTATGAGAAGTAATCCCCCGTCCGGGCGCCTGCTGCGACGGAGCGCCATGGCCGTCGCCGGACTCCTCGCCGGAGCCCTCATCCCGTCCGCCGTCGCGGACGGCGATCCGCAGGACGACGGCCGCCCCGACCTGCTCCGCTTCACCAACGGCGACGCCCTCCACGGCGCCTTCCGCGGCCTCGAAAACGGCCCCCGCCTCCAGTGGACCCATCCCGGCGCCCGCGACCCGATCGTCCTCGATACCAAAACCCTCCGGCGCCTCGCCTTCAACAACGGCCGCGCCCGCGCCTCGCTCGTCGATCCGTCCCACGTCGTCCTCAGCAACGGAGACCGCATCCCCGGCCGAATCCTCGAACTTGACGCCAAGCACCTCACCGTCGAAACCCGCTTCGCCGGAACCCTCGCCATCCCCCGCCAGCACGTCCAACTCGCCGCCCCGAACCCTCACGGCGGCGAACTCCTCGTCCTCGGCCCCCTGAACCCCAAGGACTGGCGCATCCTCGAACCAACCGAACCCGACGGCTCCGCCTCCTCCGAAAACGACGAGCACCCTCCCGAGGACGATCACAAACCGGTCGACTCCGACCCCCCATGGGTCTTCAGCGGCGGCGCCCTCTACAGCAACGGCCAGCAATCCGTCGCAGCCGATGTCCAGGCCCCCGACATGGCCCGCTTCAGATTCGAACTCGCCTGGCGCAACCGCCTCTCCGCCCAGATCGCCTTCCACGCCACCCTCGAACCTCCCCCACCCGCCCCCCCCGGCGACGAAAACGGCCGCAACGACAAACCCCGCCCCGGGAACGCCCCCCGCGGTCAGTCGAGCCAGATGACCGCCGACGCCATGCTCTACGGCCCGTGCTATATCCTCACCGTCACCTCCGGCTACATCCAGCTCCTCCGCTGCACGTTCGACGACGACGCCAACCCGATCGTCTCGCGGCTCAACGCCTTCCGCCCGAACCTCCAGCTCAAGGACACCGGCAAGGCCGCCTTCGACCTCCGATGCAACCGGAGCGAGCACGCCGTCGCCCTCTTCGTCAATGGCCACTTCGTCACCCGCTGGACCGACCCCGACGGATACGCCGGCACCGGAACCCACCTCGCCTTCGCCTGCCGCAGTTCGTCCGCCAGCCTCCGCCTCTCCGACCTCGTGGTCACCTCATGGAACGGCATGATCGACAGCGCCAGCAGCATGCAAGCAGAAGACCGCGACGTCGTCCTCCTCGTCAACGGCACCGACCGCTATTCCGGTAACCTCGAACACATCGAGAACGGCCTCGCCCACTTCCGCGGCAGCTACGCCGATATGCACATCCCGCTCGACGTCATCCAGGAAATCCGCTTCGCCCGCGACCAGACCTCCGACCCGCCCGAGCCCGCCCGCGATGCCATCCGCCTCGCCTTGATGCCGCGCGGCCGCCTGACCGTCACCCCCGCCCAATCCGACCGCTCCGTCCTGAAGGCCCGCCACCACGCCCTCGGCCCCCTCAACCTCGATCTGCGCTACGCCCGGTTGATCGAGTTCTCGTTCTCCGACAGCATCCTCGACCTCTGGGACGAAGACTTCTGATGACTCCCCGCCTGCCAGCTCTCGCCTTCGGGCTCGCCTTCGCAGCCGCCTCGCTGCCGGCCCAGGACCGCGTCAGCCTGCGCGACGGAAGCACCCTCACCGGCGCCGTGCGCCGCATCGAGTCCAACGGCAAGGTCGTGGTCGAATCACCCCTCGCCGCCCGTCCCTTCCGCATCCGCGGCCATTCGCTCGAATCGATCTCCTTCGAGTCGCAGCCCGGTCCCCGCCGGTCCCACCCGCAACTGCTTCACCTCGCCAATCACGACGTCCTCCCCGGCGCCACCACCCGCCTCGATGCCGAGTCCCTCACGTTCGATACATGGTACGCCGGCGCCATCAACATCTCGCGCTCAATCGTCCATTCCATCGACTTCGGTGTCACCCCCCAGAAGCTCGTCTTCGACGGCCCCGGCCTCCTCTCCGATTGGAAAGAGCACGACGACTGGGAACTCGAAGACGGCCGCCTCGTCTGCGACACCGGAGGCGCCATCACCAAACCCCGCATCCTCCCCCGCCAGTTCATCCTCCGCTTCCGCATCGAGTGGGAAAACAGCCCCAACTTCCGCCTCTACTTCTGCGACGACCACCTCAAGCGACACGGCCACGCCGACCGCTACTACTTCGAAGTCAATGCCGCCGGCATCCAATTGAAACGCGAAACCAAAGACGGCGGACGCCGCTGGTTCAGCCTCGCCACCTCCCCCCGCCGCCCCCGCGAATTCCCAAATCAGGCCATCGACGTCGAAATCCGCGTCGACCGCGACCGCCGCCTCCTCCACCTCTACCTCGACGGCGAAAAACTCGGCCGCTACCCCGACCCCATCGCCCGGTTCCCGAATGGCTCGGGCATCATGCTCGAAAGCCGCGCCGGCGGCGACATGCGAAATATCATCCCGCTCATCGAAATCTACGAATGGGACGCCGTCTCCCAGTTCCGCCGATCCGAGGGACGCGGCAACCCGTCCCTCGACGCCATCGTCGATACCCACGGCGAACGCTACAGCGGACGCATCCTCGAACTGATCGAGAAGGATGGCCACCCCCGCATCGCCCTCGAGAGCGCCTTCGCCAACGACCCCCTCCTCGTCAAGATCGCGGATATTTCCACCGTCTATTTCAAGGAATCCGCCGAACTCGACAACCCCCGGGGCAGCATCCACTTCGACCTCCGTGGCGGCGGCAAACTGCGGCTCTCCAGTCTCGCCATGGGCGCAGACACCCTCAAGGCCCGCCACCCGCTCCTCGGCGACCTCGAACTGCGCCGCGCCGCTCTCGCCCAGCTCCGCGTCGCCGAGCCCGCCAACAAAGAATGAGCCCTCCCACCCGAACCGCCCCCATGAAGCTTCTCACCGCCTTGCTCGCCGCCGTCCTCCCCGCCCTCGCGCCCGCCCGGGAGCAACCCCCGCTCGTAGGCACCCTCAAGTTCGCCAACAACGACCGCCTCAGCGGCTTCCCCGCCGGATTCAATGCCGACGGCCACCTCGTCTGGGAAGCTCCCTCGTTCCTCCACGAACCCATCCCGATCCGCATCGACAAGGTCCTCGAACTCCGCCTCCGCGGCGGACAACCCCCGGAACCCGGCGCCGACCACCAGGCCCTCGTCACCCTCACCAACGGCGATACCATCCGCGGTCAGCTCATGGCGCTCGATGACACCCATGTCACCCTCGAGACATGGTACGGCGGCACCCTCGCCATCCGGCGCAGCATGGCGGCCGGCCTCGAAGTCCTGCGCGCCGACCCCGTCGTCTACTCCGGCCCTTTGGACCTCGAGGAATGGGTCATCGATGGCGAGCCCGATGCATGGACGCTCCAGGGCGGACGCCTCTCGTCCGTCAAGGGCGCCGGCATCGCCCGCCGCATCGACTCCCCCAGCCGCTGCCGGATCGGATTCGACATCGCATGGCGAAATTCCCTGCGCTTCCGCCTCCTCTTCTTTTCCGACGAAGGCGCCACCTCCCAGCCCGACAACTGCTACGACCTCGTCTGCCAGCGCCGCTTCGTCTACCTCCGCAAACGCTGGCGCGAAAACGGCGGAGGCGGCTCCCGCATCATCGGCCAGTCCAATATCGCCGAACTCACCGAAAAGGAAAAAGTCCGCATGGAATTCTACATCGACCGCAAGGCCGGAACCATCGCCCTCTACATCGACGGCCGCAAGTCCCACGAATGGTCCGACCCGGACCCCGGCGTCGGCGAGTTCGGCAACTGGCTCCACTTCGTCTCCGAGGACTTCTACCCCCTCAGAATCTCCCGCCTCCGCGTCAGCCCGTGGAAAGGAGAACTCCCCGAAGACACCGACTCCAAACCCGACGAATCCCTCCCCGATGGCAAAGGCCAACTCATCCGCCTCCAGAACGGCGACTCCGTCATCGGTCAAATCGGCGCCATCACAGACGGCATCCTCGCCATCAAGACCGAACACTGCGACGTCAAAATCCCCGTCAAACGCATGCGCTCCCTCCTCCTCACCTCAAGGGACTCCGAACTCTACGAGGAACCCATCCGCAAGAAAGGCGACGTCCGCGCATGGCTCCGCGACGGCGGCCGCATCACCTTCCGCCTCGACGCCTTCACCAAAAACTCCCTCAAGGGATACAGCCAGTCCTTCGGCAACGCCGAATTCGACCTCGACGCCTTTTCCCGCCTCGAATTCAATATCTACGAGGAAACCTTCGCCCCCCTCCGCAGCGAATCCACCTGGTAACAGAATCTTGCAGACCGGACGTGACAGAATTCCAATCCGGTTTACGGTCGGTCCATGCACCTCAAATTCGACTGGTTGGTGGTCCTCGAGAACCTCCGCCGCGGCATCCTTGTCACGGACGCCAACCTTGATCCCCCGGACGGGCCCCGCATCATTTACGCAAACCGGGCATGGCTCGCGATGACCGGCTACACCCGCGACGAAATCACCGACAAGACGCCGCGCATCCTCCAGGGCAAACACACCGACCACGCCGTGCTTGACGATCTCAAACGGAAGCTCCGCAACCGTGAGATCTTCCACGGCCAGACATGGAACTACCGCAAGAACGGCCAACCGTTCCTCATGAACTGGTACACCTACGCCGTCTACGGCGAGCGCCCCACGCCCATCTACTACGTCGCCGAGCAGGAAAACGTCACCGAAATGGAAAAGCTCCGCTTCTCCATGCGCCTCATGCACAACCCCGCCGACGAGGAAGCCCTCCGCTTCTTCGCCGTCCTCGAAGAGTGGGAGGGCAAACAAGAGCTGCAGCCCGCCGGAGAGACGTCCTGAGCCGTCACGAACCCCGCGATCCGCACCGCCCCGATTCCGCCTCCCCCGGCACGGTCCGGAAGACGAAAAGCCCGCCCGCAAGGAACAGCAGAATAACGCTCATCCCCACGCGCTGACTGCCGGACATCGCCGTCAACCAGCCCACCAGCAAGGGGCCCATGAACGCCGTCGACTTGTCCGCCAGCGCATAGAAGCCAAAGAGCTGCGTCCGCATCCCCGGCGGAGCGAGACGCGAAAGATAGGCCCGGCTCGAGGCCTGGACCGGCCCAACGAACACCCCAAGGCTCACACCGAAAAACCAGAACCATCCTTCGGTGAACGAGCACAGCGCCCCACCCATCGCAAGAATCAGCCCCATCAGCGACGCGATGATGCTGCGCCGGCTCCCGATCCGGTCGTCGATGAACGAGAAGCCCAGCGCCCCGAGCCCTGCGGACACGTTCAGGGCCAACCCGAAAACGAGGATCTCCCTCTCGGACATCTCGAAGGTCCCCGCCGCATAGACCCCGCCCATCGCGAAAATCGTCGCCAGCCCGTCCACGTATAGGGCCCGCGCCACCAAAAAGCGGAAGATCGCCTTGTGATGCCACACGTCCCGAACCGTCCGCCGCAGTTGCACAAGACCCTCGCACACCGAACGCCTCACCGGCTCCCGCGCAGCCTGAACCGCGTCCGGCGTGAAAAAATACAGCGGCAGCGAAAATAACAGGATCCAGACCGCCACCACCGGAAACATCGCCCGCACCTGCCCCGCCTCCCCGCCCACTTGAAACCACGAATCCTCGCCCCTGCCAAAGGCGAACAGGACAAGTCCCAGCGAAGCAATGCCCCCGGCGTAGCCCAGCGCCCACGCCCACCCCGACCACCGCCCGATGCGGTCCGGCGACGCCAGACCAGGCAGCATCGCATTGTAGAACACTATCGAGCCCTGCAAACCGACCGTGCCGAGCGCCAGTAACCCCATCGCGGGCCACGTCCACGCCGGGTCCGGCCGCACGAACCAGAGCGCGGCCGTCGCCGCCACGCACAGCCCCATGAACGCCCCCAGCCACGGCTTGCGGCGCCCCCGCCGGTCCGCCACCGCCCCCAGCACCGGCGCCAAAACCGCCACCACAATCCCGCCGGCCGCAATCGCGTTCCCCCAGAGATGCGTCCCCGTCGTCTCGTCGGCCGCCACCCGACGCGTGAAATAGACCGCAAACACGAACGTCTGAACCACCGTCGCGAACGCCTGGTTCGCCCAGTCGTAGAGCGCCCACGAAACGAGCGCCCCCCTCCCGGCGGAATCCGGCCTCTCACCCATGCCACACGGCCTCCTTCAGCTCCGCCACCACAGTGCGCAGGCCGGACGCGATCCGCTGGCGCCGGCTTTCGCCCGCGCCCGCAAGTTCGGCCGCCGCCCGCGCCACTCCAAAGTGCACCACAATCTCCACCGGCTTCGGAAAAAATAGCCCGGGCGGCAGGGCTTCATGGGCGCCCTCGCTGCAGGCCGGTACCACCCGCGGTTCAATCTGCCCACAGCTTCCTCCCAGCATGCGAAACAACAACCCCCGGCACAGGCGCGCAACCGTCCGCCGCAACTCCCCGAACTTCCACCTCCACTCCCCTTCCGCGCCGAACGCCATGATCGCCGGGGCCCCCTCTTCCTTGCCGAAATACTCATCCCCTCCCGGCACGTCGGCCCCATCACATGTCGCGGATGAGTTCATCCGGAGGCGTCCCGTTTATGCTGTTGCTCAACCTGCATCCCTCCAACATACCAAGGCCGAAAAACCTTCCTATCCGGGATTCCCGCAATCGTTTCTTCGAAATTCTTGGCAGGTCCCCCATCCTCGCCGGCCCGCCCCTCTTCAGGGCGATGAGCGCGACCAGCACGATTGAATGGACCAACGCCGCCATTGACGCAAGAAGGCCAGATTTCTAAGCTCCCTGCACGGCGATTGACGCGGCATGCCAAAACCCAGGCCATCGGGGGGTTGTGGCCAATCCACTGCGGTTCGGGTCCCCTGCCGGGCACTCCAACGGAACCCTAAGCGGTCTCACCGTGACCGACGGGCTTCTGCGCAACCTGGCCGATTTGCGATCCAACGTGAACCTGGAACCGCTGCCTGCCATGACCGTCGAGAAATACACATTGCCGGAGGGAGAGGTGGCCGTGGTTGAAGTCATGCCGTCCGACTTGCCACCGGTTCGCTACAAGGGCAGGGTCTGGATCCGCGTCGGGCCGTCACGGCGCGGCGCGAACCAGCAGGAGGAACGCATCTTGACCGAGAAGCGCACGGCGCTTCAGAAGACCTTCGACACACGGCCCTGCGAAGGGTGCTCCCTGCACGATCTTGTACTCGATCTCTTCCTCGTGACGTATCTGCCGTCCGCCGTGGACCGGGATGTGATCCATGAGAACAACCGTCCCGCCAAGCAACAGATGGCCTCTCTGAGGTTCTACGATCTTGCCGCGGACTGCCCCACGCATGCCGGTGCTATCCTCTTTGCCAAGGAACCGCTGCAATGGGTGCCCGGGGGTTACGTGCAGTTCGTGCGCTGGGCGGGCACGACCATGGCTGATGACCCGATCGACGAGAAGCGGTTCAGCGGCGATCTCCTGACCGTCCTGCGAGAACTCCAGGGCTTCCTCAATCTGCCCACGCAGTCTCATCCCGTGGCCGAGTCCGCATTGCGCGAACGGACGGATACCGACTATCCGCCCATTGCCATTCGCGAGTTGCTCTGGAATGCGATGATGCACCGTTCATACGAGTCAAACGCCCCCGTTCGGCTCTACTGGTATGACGACCGGATCGAGATTCAGAACCCCGGCGGGCTCTATGGGATGGCCTCGCCCGAGAACTTCCCGAGACAGCCCGACTACCGGAATCCCGTGATCGCGGAGGCCATGGCCACGCTCGGCTACGTGAACGCCTTCGGGCGCGGCGTGATCCGAGCGCAGGATGCACTGGCGAAAAACGGGAACCCCCCGGCGGAGTTTGTGTTCGAGACCTCGCATGTGCTTGCCACGATTCGGAGGAAATCATGAGAACCATCGCCTTCTTCAACAACAAGGGCGGCGCCGGCAAGACCACGCTGGTCTACCATCTTGCCTGGATGTACGCCGATATGGGCGTCTCGGTCGTTGCGGCCGACCTCGACCCGCAGGCGAATCTGACGGCAATGTTCCTCAGCGAGGACCGGCTCGAAGAGCTGTGGCCGGACGGCGATCACCCGAAGAGCATCCTGGGCTCGGTTTCTCCTATTCTGCGAGGGCTTGGCGACATCACCGATCCGCACATCGAGAAGGTGACAAGAGACCTCGGCTTGCTGGTCGGCGACCTGGGCTTGTCTTGGTTTGAAGCCAAGCTTTCCTCCGCCTGGCCGGACTGCATGAGCCGCGATGAAGCCGCTTTCCGCACGGAGGCGGCCTTCCATCGCACCATTCTGAAGGCGGCCGATGCGCGCGATGCGGAACTGGTGCTCATCGATGTCGGTCCAAACCTCGGGGCCATCAATCGGTCCGCCATTATCGCCGCGAACCATGTCGTCTTTCCTCTGGCCCCCGACCTGTTCTCTCTGCAGGGCTTGCGGAACCTCGGGCCGACCCTGCGGGTATGGCGCAACGAATGGCGGGACCGGCTGGAGCGCCGTCCCGCGGACGAGGACCTCCTGCTGCCGACAGCCGACATCATCCCCGCCGGCTATGTCGTCATGCAACACGCCGTCCGCGCCGACCGTCCCGTGAAGGCATACGAAAAATGGATGAAGCGTATCCCCGGCGTCTATCGTAAAGAGGTCCTGGACGATACCGGCAGCCCAGCCGCCTCTACCGCGGATGACCCTAACTGCCTCGCCATGTTGAAGCACTTCCGCAGCCTCATGCCCATGGCCCAGGACGCGCTGAAACCGATGTTCCACCTGAAGGCGGCGGACGGAGCGCTCGGCGGTCATATGTACGCGGTACAGGATTGCCATGACCAGTTCAAGTCACTGGCCCTCGCCATTGCGGCCAAGTGCGAAGTCCGCATCTCATGAGCGAGAGCTACCCCGGGAAACTGTTCGAGGTCGCGCTTCCGCTGCCGGAAATGTGCAATTCCACTGATATTGAGGTGGGCCCGGCAGGATTCGAACCTGCGACCAAAGGATTATGAGTCCTCTGCTCTAACCGCTGAGCTACAGGCCCTGTAGGGTTTTTTCGCATATTCTCCTTGTTTTCCACAACTTCTTGCCACAAGTTCCCCCTGACAGGACAGAACAGGAGGCGACAAATGGCAACAAAGCGACAGACCGTCAGGCTGAAGAAATCGAAGCTGGAAAACCTCTACCGTCATGTGAACGGGACCTATTATGCACGCGTCATGGTCGGAGGAAAGCCAAAGGAGCGGAGCCTCCGGACCAGCGACTACAACGCTGCCGCGATCAAGCTTCCGGAGGTTCTCAAGGAGCTGCGCGGCGCATCGAAGGAGCACAACGCCGGAACCCTGGCGCAATCCATCCTCAAGGAAGCGAACCGGGACGATCCGACCATCAAGGATTCTACGCACGCTTATTACCGGCAGATCGCCAAGAACATCATCGCCACCCTTGCCCCTGAGGTCGCCAACAAACGCCTCCCGCAGGTCAACATCGGAGACCTCAAGCTGTGGCAGGCGGGCTTTGCCGACAAGTTCAGCGTCACCCGCCACAACGGCGCTCTGGCGCTCCTGAGGAGAGTCTGGAACTGCGCCCTGGAGAACCATCAGGTGGCGAGCAATCCCGCCGCCAAACTGAAACGCCTTCAACCGGAGGAGCGGGAGTGGCAGCCTCCCTCCAGGGAACAGTTCGCGGAGCTGGTGAAGTCAATACGGGATCAGGGCAAGGCACACTCGGAGGCCTCGGCTGCCGCCGTCGAATTCCTCGCCTACACTGGTCTCCGCATCTCGGAGGCTCAGCGCGTGACGTGGAGCCGCATCAACGACGGCAGGCTGGTGCGCCGTGTCGCCAAGAATGGGAAGGTCATTACCACTCCCCTCATTCCCGCCGCACAGGATCTTCTGGAGCGCCTCAAGTCGTCCGGTGTCCCGGATGGCCCGGATGATCCCGTCATGCTGGTCAAGAGTCCCCGGCTCGCCTTGGAGGCAGCCTGCGAGCGCCTTGGCATTGACCACCTCCGGGTGCATGACCTCCGACACGTCTTCGCCACCCGATGCCTCGAAAGCGGAGTGGATTTCGGCACACTCGCAGACTGGCTCGGACACAAGGACGGCGGCATCCTGGCCGCCAAGACCTATGGACACCTGATTCCGTCACACTCGGAGGCGCAGGCGACCAAAGTCGCGGTCTAGGGCTTGCAGATCAGTTTCCGCAAATCAATGGAGCGCATTCACCATGGCCAATCACGAAGGGACTGAGCATTTTGCGCGTTGGTACCACGACGCCGCTTGGACCATGGCACGGCGGCGGATGGTGCAAGCGGGAGTGCCCGAGCAAAACATTGACTCCACCCACGATCCGGGTCGGGACTGCTTTCTCTCATGGGACACGGAAGCCTTCCACAAAGCTCCCAAGAGGGTTCTTGAGGTTTCCCCCATAGATGCCATAGATACCATAGATGCTATAGATGCCATAGACGAAGGGGGGGTGCGGCGGGCGCTGGAAAAGCTTCAAGCACGAAACAATCCCGACAAGGAAAAGGAAAGACAGGCGGCCATCGAAGAACTGGCCGCGAAGGAGCACCTGAAGAAGCTCTATGACCGCTACATCAGGCATCGCCTTGACCCCAAGCAAGGAACCAGGAACACCGCAACAGTTGCTGCGGCAACCTTCCTGTACCGGGCGGTTTCGGAGGAGGTGCTCAGGGAGTTGCTTTCGTTCTTCTATCGGGTAAACCAGACGGAGTTCCTCGACACCCATGAAGAGCACATGCAGGACGTGGAGAATTGCCTCAAGGGCAATCGCAAGACGTGGCTGGCGGGCCTGAATGAGGGAGAGCGGCAGGTTTATGAGTCCCTTGGAGATGATGAGAAGGTGGCATTTCGCATTTGCCGGGATTTGGGCACCGAAAATGAGGCCTTCTATATGGGACAGATGGGGCTGGCGGAACGACTATCACTGAAACCAGGCCGGGAAGTCGGCAGGAGGATTCTAAAGACGTTTCGCGAGTTGAATTTCATTAAGAGGGAGCA
>CAYPUM010000045.1:0-14291 GCA_964413545.1 uncultured Roseibacillus sp.
GTTCCCAGGCATCCGCGATCAGGTCGGAATCGGTGTCGGCGCCCTCCGCAATCGCGTTCGTCTTCACGAAGTGGGCGCCGTTGCTGCCGAGGTCGATCCACCCGCAGTTCTCCGCCCACGCATACCCCGCAAGCCGCCCCGTACTGAGATCGACCCGCGGCGGATCACTGATGCCCTGATCGAACGTGATCCAGCCGATGTTCTCCCCCCACGCCATGCCCGAGAGGCTGCCCGCCCCGTCGTGATTGACTCCAAAGTCCGCCGCCTCGGTATTGGAATAGTGGATGCCGTCGGCAGGCGTGCCGTCGCCCAGGTTGATCCAGCCCACGTTCTCGCCGAAAACGTAGCCGGAGCAGACAAACTGCCCGATGGTGGCGCCCGCCCCGGGGGTGCCGGTGTCCCATCTCCAGTTTGTCCAGCCGATGTTCTCGCCCCAGGCGAAACGATCCGCGGTGTCAATCGTGGTGGACTGGCCCTCGATATGAGCCGCGAAGAAGCAGGCGGCGAGCAGGAGCGCGCCCGCGAGGCGGATGATCCGTATCGTTCTCATGGATCTGCGGATGTGGCGGAAGATCCCGGCGCCGTTGCCGGGAAACTCCTGTGTTCAGTGAACTGATCCCCCCTTCTCATGCCATCCCACATCGTAAGCAGTCCATCACGGCGGGTCAAGGACGGAGCACAGTTTTTCAATATCATTCAGTTGACTCAAAAGGCGCAACGATACCCAACCGTCACGTCGGGCCATGGGCCACCAAGTTGATCAACTTAACGGGTAAAGGGACAGGTCATCAACGTCCGGCCGGAGAGACGGGTGTGGCGAATCGCCGTCTTGATCCCGAGAGCAAGGCTTGGAGTGCGGTGGCAAAGCCCCAACGGGGCGGCGACACCGCTTTCGTGGGAGGGAAGATTGCAGGGACTTCGAGCTTCAGCACCTCATCGCAGAGCGGTGTCGCCACCCGCCGGGTATCTGCTTCGCGCCTCAAAACGGCCCCCGGCGGCCTTGTGCCGACGGAAGCCAGGATTGGTGAGCTACTATCAGCGGCATAAGAAACCAGCCCGTGCGTGGAGCATCCGCGCCTCCCACGGGCCGAGTCTGGCTCCAGCTCCGGTAGCCGGCCAATCATTCGCTCCGGCGGGACGAGCCCGCCGGGGGCGTTCTGCGGGTGGCAGTTCCGTGTAGCCGGCCAGTCGTTCGCTCCGGCGGGACGAGCCCGCCGGGGATGCGAGGGGGCAAGTTGGCGATAAACCGGTCCGCCGCGGCGCGTTAGAAGGGGCGACGAACAAACGAGCCTCACACCATGAAACGGATTTTCCTGATCTTGCCGGCGATCACGTGCGCCGCCTGCGCGATGGCGGGGGCGGAAACCAACCGGGGCCCGCTGCAACCCCAGCCGTATGTCCGGCTTCCAATGGGGAGCGTGCAGGCAAAGGACTGGTTGAAACACCAACTCGAACTGCAACGCGACGGTTTGACCGGCCATGCCGAGGAACTCTACGGCGATATCGGCGGGAGCGACTGGATCTCCGACCGCAAGCAAGGCGGCCAGCACGCATGGGAACGGGGACCGTACTATGCCAAGGGGTTGATCGCCCTGGCCTTCGTCCTCGATGACGACGCGCTGAAAAAGAAGACCCGGAAGTGGATCGACAAGGTGATCGAAAGCCAGCGCGACGACGGCGATTTCGGTCCCAAGCAGCGGAACTGGTGGCCGAACATGATCGTCCTTCACTACCTGCGGGACTACTTCGAGGCGACCGGCGACGATCGCATTCCGCCGTTCATCGGGAAGTATTTCCGGTTCCAGCTCGAGACGTTGCCGTCCCATCCGCTGCGCAAGGAGTCGGGATGGGCGCAGGCCCGCGGCGGCGACAACCTCGAGATCGTCCTGTGGATGTACAACCGCACCGGCGACAAATGGCTGCTCGATCTGGCCCGGTTGTTGATGAAGCAGACGAACGAGTGGAGCAAGTTCTACGCCGGCAACGGCGGGTCGAATTGGTACCCCGAACACATCGTCAACATCATGCAGGGGTTGAAGTCGCCGCCCCTGATGTTCCTTGTGTCGGGCGAGGCCGCGCACCGGAACGGGTTCGCCGCCGCCACCGGGGCCGACGGGTGGCTGATGAAGAAGTGCGGCCGCGTCGACGGGATGGTCAGCGGGACGGAACCGCTCACCGATCGCGGATCCACCCAGGGGACGGAACTGTGCGCGATCGTCGAACGGATCCTCGCCACCACCGTCGCCCTGAGAGTCCACGGCGAGGCCGGGATCGGCGATCAACTCGAGCGGGTCGCCTACAACGCCCTGCCCGCCGCCTTGCTGCACGACGGGAAAGGGATGCGCTACTACATCCTGCCCAACCAGCCGAAGTGCACGAACGAGAACCTCGGGTTCAAGCACAACGGCAACGGACAGAACGCCATCTGTCCCAGCCCGCACTCGGGCTACGCCTGCTGCCGGAGCAATTTCCATTACGGCTGGCCGAAGTTCGTGCACAACATGTGGATGTCGGCCGGCGGCAAGGGGCTGGCCGCCGCCGCTTACGGGCCGAACACCGTGACCGCCAAGGTGGGCAAGGACGGCGCCACCGTCACCATCGACCAGGAGACCGCCTACCCGTTCCGCGGGAAGGTCACCCTGACGGTCAAGGCTTCGAAAGACGTCGCGTTCCCGCTGGACCTCCGCATCCCGGGATGGTGCGAAAAGCCCTCCGTCCGGGTGAACGGCAAAGCCCGCGACAACCTCAAGCCGGGGACGTTCCATCGCGTCGAGCGCACATGGAAGAACGGCGACCGCGTCGAACTCGATTTCCCGATGCGCGTCGAGACGACCCGGCAAGCCAACGATTCCATCGCCCTCACGCGGGGGCCGCTGGTGTTCTCGCTCCTGATCGAGGAAGAGCGAACGAGCACCAAGTCGTTCCTCGGAGGCCGCTTCCACACCTACAAGATCACCCCGGCCGGCCCGTGGAATTACGCGTTGCTGCCGGGCGACCCCGAAAACCCGCAGGTCGAGACCGCCGTCGCCGATTCGATCCCGCCGCAACCGTTCCACGCCGCCGAGGCGCCGGTGCGCCTGAAAATGAAGGCCGCCAGAACCGAGCAGGGCGGGTGGGGAACATATCGAAAGGACCTCCCCGCGCGCGCCGTCGAACCGCCGCCAAGCCCCATCGGGAAGGTTGGAGCACCAGCGGACGTCGTCCTCGTCCCCTACGGATCGACCGAAATCCGCATCACCTGCTTCCCCTGGAGCAAGGGTTGACCGCCGGACGAGGCCCGGTGATCCGCTGCGACACACCGTCGGCGCGGTGACCGGAGCGGTGATCGCGCACGGCGGAGAAGAGGTTGCTCGCGGCCTTGATCATGTGATCGGGATGCGTGCCACACAGGTGGGCCGCGAGGAGCCGCCGACCGTCACAGCGTGGAACCCTTGATGGTTTCCACGGTGTGATCCTCGATCCAGTCCCAGTCGATCTCAACTCCGAGGCCGGGGCCGTCGGGGAGGTGCTGGCATCCGTCGGGCTTGACGGCCAGCGGGTCGTCCTTGAGCCCGAAGCGGAACATCGAGTGATGGCTCTCGAGGAAGCGGCCGCTCTCGGTCGAGCAGGCGACGTGGAGATTGGCGACGTCGAGGTCGGCCCAGGTGGTTTCGGCCATCGAGTAGAGGTGGCGCTGCTTGCGCCGCAGGTCCTGCCAGATCGCCTCGTGATGGAGGGGATTGCGGCCGGCCAGGTCGTGATGGTAGACGTCGTGGATGTGATACGCGCTGGCTCGCCCCTGCCCGAGCGGTCCGTATCCCATGGTGTAGCCCTCGACGCCCTCGTTGGTCTCGACCACCGTGAAGGGAAACTCGAACCATGAAACGGCGCTGTCGGGAGTGGTGCGTCCCTCGAACCACAGGTCCGAGGAGAGACGGAGACGCCGGGTGGTCAGGCCGGTGATGCGGATGGTGTCAGCGATCGAGGGCATTCGGTGCTCCAGTCGATTTGGTTCTTGAGAGGTTCACCCCGGTGGTAACGGGTCAGATTGTCGCAAACGAGGTTGCAGAAGCGATCGAACATGTGAGTGGCAAAGCCGCCGCAGTGTCCGGTGATGAGGACATTGTCCAGCTCCCAGAGCAGGCTGTCGGGTGGGAGGGGTTCGACCTCCGCGACATCCAGTCCGGCGCCTCGAAGCCTGCCCTCCCGCAGAGCCTCGACCAGCGCCGTTTCGTCGATCAATGAGCCGCGCGCCCCGTTGATGAGGCAGGCCCCTGGTTTGAGCGCCGCAAGGAGGTCGGCATCGAACAGATGCCGGGCGGCCTCTCCGCCCGGCAGGGTGAGAAACACCACGTCGGCCAGGCCCAGGGCGGTCCGGAGCATGGGCAGCGGAAAGTAGCGGTCGAGGACGGGATCCTCAAGAGACTCGTGGAGATCGACCGCGGTGGTGACCATGCCCAACCCCCGGCAGCGTGCGGCGAGGGTCCGGCCGATGGCCCCGAAGCCGACGATGCAGGCCACCGAGCCGGTCACCTCGCCATAGGGGGGAATGCGTCGGAAAACCCGCCGCTCCCGGTCACGGAAGTGTCCCGGGATGTTCCTCATCAGCGCCATCATCAGGGCGATCGAGTGCTCGGCCACGCCGATGCTGTGCACCCCCCGCGCGGTGCAGAGCCGGACCGATTCCGACCCGAAGCCGGCGTAGGCGTCGAACCCGGCACTGCCGATCTGCAGGAAGCGCACCGGGGTCCCCGCGAGCCACGCGGGATCGGGCCAGCCCACCACGATCTCCGATTCCGCGAGGACCTGGCGGTACAGGTCATCGTCACCGTGCTCCGGCAGAAACCGGACCCGGGCCCATGGAGAGGTTGCAGCGAGGATCGCTTTGCGATGTCGATCGACGAAGTCGTCAACTGCGACGAGGATGTTGGTCATTGGTCTTTGCGTGTCGGGGAAAGCGTCATCCCATCGCCACCTCGAGGGTTCGCTCATCTCCCTTGAGCGGCAGTGTGACCCAGCGGCCGTCGAGGCGGCTCGAGAGGTGGAATCCCATGATGACCTCGAGGGCGTCGCGGGCCTCCACATCGGTTCCTTCCAAGTTTCCTTCCCCGGAAAGCCGGGCGACGAGTTCGTCCACCGCGATGGCAAGCGAACTGGGCCGGCCGGTCGGGCACGTGATGGTCCTCGTCCGGCCGTCCCACCGGTGGGCTTCGGCTGTTTCCCTGCCGACCTCGATCCAACCCAAGCTGCCGACGACCCGGAATCCCGGCGGCAGTTCGAGGCGTGGCGAGGCCTCGACATGCATCCGGACGTCCTCGCCAAACCGCACTATTCCCCAGCCGCCCGGGTCGTGAAAGGCGGGTCCCCGGCAGTCCGGAGGGACAAGCGAATCAATGGTGCCGGACACGGCTTCGGGACGGCTGCCGAGCAGCATCGCGGCGCCATCGAACATGTGGGTGCCGAATGCCCCGAGGCGCCCCGAGGGCCAATGGACGGAAAGGTGGCTGACTTCCCCGACCGCGCCGGTCCGGATTTCGTCCCGCACCATGCGCCAGAGCGGGTGCCAGCGGCGAGGGTGATTGATGACGAGCAGGGTGTCGTGTTGCCGGCAGGCTTCGATCATGCGGTCCGCATCCCGCAGCGAGGTGGCGAGGGGTTTCTCGCAGATCACGGCGCGGACCCCTGCCTCCGCACAGGCGATGGTGATCCCGGCGTGCCATGGGGTGTAGGTGGCGACGCTGACGATGTCGAGATCCTCGGCGTCGAGCATCTGGCGCCAGTCGCGGTAGGTGTCCGGCACTCCCGTCCGCTCGGTGAATCGCTTTCGTCTGCCCTCGTCCCGGCTCGAACCGGCGACCAGGGCAATCCGGTCGTGGGCGGCGAGGGCCTGGGCGTGGGTTCCGTCGAGGTTCTCCACCTTCTGGCCCAGGGCGTCGCCGGAAACCTGGTCGCCGGCGCCGATGAATCCAAGGCCGATGACTGCCGCCTGGTACATGGTGACTAGTCGTCGAGCATCGTCAGCGGATTCCGGCGGTTCTCCAACGGAAAGGTCACCGACCCCCCGAGACGCTGGGCTTCGAACACCGCCACGATCATTTCGATGTTGGTTCGGGCCTCCTCGATGCCGGCCACGGGCTGCCGATCCTTCTCGATCGCCTCGAGCAAGTCAGTGACCGCCAGGACATTGCCGGGGTGGTGGACGTGCCCCTTCTGCTCAAGGGGTTCGGGAACGCCGATGCCCGCGGAACTCACCGGGATCCATTCCTTTCCGCTGCGGGCGGGGTCCCAGAGGGGATCGCGCAGGATGTGCGCCGGTGACATGAGCAACTCGGTGTTGGACCAGTGCAGAACTCCTTCCGATCCGTAGATCCGCACGCCGAGACGCCACGGATTCGGCGCTCCGGCGCCTCGCACCGAGTCGAAGTATCCGACCTCGCCGCCGGCGAAGCGGTACATGGCGTGCACCTCGTCGCCCGCCAGCGGGCCGATGCCGTAGGACTCGCAATCCTTGACGTCCCGCGCCGTAATCGGCCGCTTGCCATCGAGGACCGTCGCGAGGCAGGACACCGGGTTGCCCGCCAGAGCCTGCATCACGGTCAGAACCCGCGTGCCAAGGACCCAGAGCCCCACCCCTCCCCCGCGATGGTCCTCCTTGCAGCGGCCCCGCATCTCGAGGACCCGGCCCAGCTTGCCCGACTCGATGAGATCCCGGATGACCTTCATCTTCGGGAGGTAACGGGACTGGTGGGCGGTGGCCAGCTTGACGTTGTGCTTCCGGCAGGCGGCCACCATCTGGTCGGCCTCCTCGAGGGTCCGGCAGAGCGGCTTCTCCATGTAGATGCCGCGCACGCCGCGTTCCGCCGCCGCCACCACCATGTCGCGATGCTGGTCGATGAACTGCACGCCGATGCTCACGAGATCGGGCTTCAGCTCGTCGAGCATCTTACGATAGTCGTCGTAGCCCTTGGAAACCCCCAACCGCTTGACGGCCTTCGCGAGGCCCTCGGGATCGGCATCGGCAACCCCGGCCACCTCGGCCCGGGGAATGTCCTCCCACACGTCGTCCATCCCGTGGCCATAGTCGCCCCGTCCGGTGTGGCCGATCACGCCGACACGATACCTGGGTCCCGGGGTTTGCAGCGCCCGGGCCTCCTGTGGGAGGACCGAGGCCACCGTTGCGGCCCCCGTCCCTGCAATGAATCCCCGCCGGCTGGTGCCCCCGGGGCGGCCCGTATTCGTGACATGAGTGTTCTCAGGCATGTCTTCCTTCAAGTCCAGTTCATGTCGTCGCGCGGTGCGGGACGGCGCATGTAGGCGCACTTGTCGGCCTCCTCGTCATTGGTGATCCGCATGTTCTCGTGATCCCACTGCAGTTTCCGCCCCGGGTTCATGGCGGCGACGTCGCCGAGCAGGAGCATCTCCGAGAACGGGCCCATGACGTCGAAACTGGACATCGCCTTGTCTTCGCCCTGAATGGCCCTCACCCAGTTCTGCAGGTGGCTGCTTCCCTTGCGGCGATAGGCGGCCTTCGGCGGCTTCCTGGTGGCTTTCATGGCGGCCTCCGGGAAGATCCGGGCCGGGTTGAAACTCTCCCCCGTCATGATGGAGGACTCTTCCCCGATCAGAGCCGAGCCGCTCTTCATGAACCATGTGTCCCGGCCTTCCTCGAGATGCTCGGGACGGGGGTAGGGAATGTCGGGACCCAGGTAGTACTTCATCGTGACGGGCGGCATCTCGCCCCGCGCCGCGAATTCCCAGGGGATGACGGCCGGCCTGGCCAGCCACCCCGGCGGGTAGGTCTCGGGAAGCTCCGCCATCACGCTGAGCGGAGGACCCGGGTCCAGCGCATAGCAGGCCGGGTCGAGCAAATGCGACCCCATGTCCCCGACGATCCCGCTGAAGTGGCTGTAGCGGATCCACTCGCGGTTGATGTAGCTGGGACTGAAGGGGATCGCCTCGGCCCGGTTGAGGAACAGGTCCCATTCCAGGTCTTCGGGAATCTCCCCGCCGGCGGCCGGTTCGGCCAGGGTGCAGTAGTTCTTCCTCGAGTAGCCGATGACTTTGCGGACCTTGCCGATGCATCCGCCCTGGACCCAATCCCTCACCACGGCAGTGGCCTCGGTGCTGTGGCCCTGGTTTCCCATCTGGGTGACGACCCTGCTCTTCCCGGCTTCCTCGGTCAGGATGCGGGCTTCGTTGACGGTGCGGCAGAGCGGCTTCTGTGCGAAGACGTGCTTGCCCCTCTTCATGCCGAACATGCACACCGCGTAGTGCACATGTTCGGGCGTTCCGGTGTAGATCGCGTCGATGTCCTTGCCAATCTTGTCGAACATCACCCGGTAGTCCTTCCAGAGCTTGATGCCGCCGAGGTTCTCCTTGTAGCGGGCACTCTTCTTCCGGTGCCAGGACTCGTGCACGTCGCAGAGGGCGACGACGTTGACGTTGTCAGCCGCCGCGAGGGCGTTCGCATCGTTGCCCCCCATGCCGCCGACCCCGACGCAGGCGATGTTGACCTTGCTGTTCGGGGACGGTCCGGCCTTGAGGATGTTGAACGGCGCCACGCCGGCGGCTGAGGCCGCCACGGTGCCCTTGAGGAATCCACGACGCCCCATCCCGGTCTGCGAATCCTGCCGCGGAGCGGCATTCGCCGGCAGGCGGCTCTCGTATCCGGGATCTTGCGGTAACGTCTTCATACTCCAAGAGAATGGATCGGGGTGAAAGGGGGATCGAGTCAAGAGGACAATGCAATTCTCGGCGACCGGAAGGAGCCGCGAAAGAGAATCCCTTTGGGTTCTTTTTGGGGACAAAATGGCATTGTGCTGAGGCGGACTGCATCGACATTCAGAGGCTTGGAGGCTCATATGGCTGGTATGAGTCATCCCTTCCGGGATGATCTCCTCAGGGCCCCTTTCCATTCGTGGATGCCGATTCAGCGTGAGAGTGGCGCTGATAGTCGGCGGCGATGGCCCGGGCGTGGCCGAGCGAACCACAGGCTGCAGCATGGGGAACGGGTTTTCAGACCCGTCCAGAGCAGGACGGCGCCGAAGGGGAACGGGTCGGGGTAGTGAACGGGTCGCTTTCCTGGCAAGCCTCCAGCCGGTGGACGATTACGGCGTTCCACCAGGAAGAAGACGCGTTCGGAGGCGGTGAGCGTGGCCGCCGAAATGGAGCGTCTCGCTCGCCGGGCGGATAAACCGGAGCAGCATCGTGATTCCATGGAAGGAACGCTTCACTGCCGAACAGGTTGCTTCCCTATGGAAATGGCATGAACCAAGTCCTCGACATTGATCGGCTTCTCGATGAAGGCACATGCTCCCGCTTCGAGCATCTCGTCCTTGTGCTGCTTCTCGGCACTGATGGCGACCACCGCGAGATCGGGATCTACGAGGCGAAGCCGTCGGGTGGTTTCGGCTCCGTTCATGCCCAGCAGGGAGTAGTCGATTACGACAACCGATGGATGCCGCTGCGTCACGCGGATTAACCCCTCCTCCCCGCTTTTGGCCAGGTGCACCTCGAGACCCTTGAGTTCCAAGGCAGCTCTCAAGCTCTCCCGGACAGCCGCATCATCGTCGATCACCAGCATCACCCGGTTCTTTCCTGTCGCGGTCATGATCTCTTCGCCTCGTCCGTCATGCCTCACTCAGATCGATGCCTGTTCTGTGAAGCCGAATCCGTGCCAGAAACCTGATTGAGGCAGCAATGTGCTTGCTCTAAGGCATTTACGCAGGTGGGAACCCCGGGATCAGTTCGATCCTGCTCCCGCGATTGCATACCCGCTTAACAAATCGTAAGGATCCCCCGTGCCTCACGACCCCAACAAGCTCCCAGCCCGGGAAGCGCTTCCCCCGATCGGGACGCTTGCCGCCGGAGTGGCCCACGAGCTTCGCAATCCCTTGACGGCCATGAAGGCGAGGTGCTTCGCCTTGAGGGAGCTTCTCGAACCGGGTTCGCCCGCCTTCCGGCAAGCGGAGGTCATCGAGCGCGAATTGGATCGCCTCGAGCGCATCCTGCGGGATTTCCTCGAGTTTTCCCGGCCCTCCGAGCCCGAGCACGAGACGGTTCCTCTGGGCTCCTTCCTTGCGGAACTGGCCGATCTCCTTCGCCCGGATCTGGAGGCCAACGGTCTCCGGCTGGTCCTCGACCAGCCAGAGCCCACGGCCACCGCCCGTTTCGATCCCGGGCAGATCAAGCAGGTCCTCATCAATCTCGTCCGGAACGCCATCGAAGTCAGCGAACCGGACCATGGCGAGATCGGAATCTCCTGCGCCGCGGCGGAAGGAGACTTTCGGATCTCCGTCGCCGACAACGGGCCGGGGATCTCACCCGAGGTCCACGCCAAGCTCTTCACGCCGTTCTTCAGCCGGAAACCAGGCGGCACCGGTTTGGGCCTCTCCATCGCCCGCAACATCGCCCGCCGGCATGGAGGCGACTTGACCTTCGACAGCGAGGAAGGTAGGGGCTCCGTGTTTCACCTCACCCTCCCGGGGGCATAGATGCCACGCTCAACGGCCAGAATTCTGCTTGTCGAAGACGACGCCTCGCTCGCCGAAAGCGTCAGACTCGTTTTGGAGAGCCGGGGGCACCGGATCGAGCACGCCGAAGACGGCGACTTCGCGATCGATCTGCTCGAGGAGGGGGGCTTCGACGTCGTGGTGACCGACCTCGAGATGCCCGTCATGAGCGGAATCGAGGTGCTCGAGACGATTCATCGAAAGCATCCGAAATTGCCGGTCATCATGATGACCGCCTTCTCGACCACCGAACGAGCCATCGAGGCCACCAAGAAGGGCGCCTTCGACTATCTCATCAAACCGTTCGAGATGCCGGATCTCCTCGATGCGGTCGAAAAGGCGCTCAACACCGCCCGCCTCGTCGCGAAGCCCGTCCAACTCGGCGAGAAGTCGCCTGGAAAGGACGCTCTCATCGGAACCAGCCGCGGCATGCAGGAGGTCTTCAAGGAGATCGGGAGAGTCGCCGGGAAACCCGTGCCGGTGTTGATTCGGGGTGAGACCGGCGTCGGCAAGGAACTCGTGGCCCGCGCCATCTATCACCACGGCAACCGTGCCGGGAAGCCCTTCGTGGCCGTCAATTGCGCCGCGATTCCCGAGACCCTCATCGAGAGCGAGCTCTTCGGACACGAGCGCGGCGCCTTCACGAATGCCGTGGCGCGGCGGATCGGCCGCTTCGAGCAGGCGCACGGAGGGACCCTCTTCCTCGACGAGATTGGCGACCTCCCCCGGGAAACCCAGGTCAAGCTCCTTCGGGTGCTTCAGGAGAAGGTCATCAGCCGGATCGGATCCAAGGACGAGATCGCCGTCGACGTGCGGATCATCAGCGCCTCGCTCCGCGACCTCGAACAGATGATCGCCGACGGGAAGTTCCGCGAGGATCTCTATTACCGCCTCAACATCGTCGAGATCCCGATCCCCCCCCTCCGGGAACGTCGGGACGACATCCCCGCCCTCGTGACATACTTCCTCGCGAAATACGCCGGCGAGTTCGACCTCGATCCACCGTCGATTCATAAGAAGGCGATGGCCCTCCTGGAGCGGCACGATTGGCCCGGCAACGTCCGCGAATTGGAGAATATCATCCGGAAAGCCCTGGTCGAGTGTCGCGGGATGACGATCTCCGGCGAACTGATCGAGGCCTCGCTTCGGAAATCCGTTGTCCGGCCGCGGACGGCGAGGGCCGACCCGGAGGCCCCCCAGGGAGATCCCGGGCTGTCGGAATACGTTCGTTCCATGCTGCTCGCCGCCAGCCGGGGGGAGATCGAGCATGCCTTTGACCGAGTCATCGAGGATCTGGAGCGGGAGGTCTACCGGCAGGCGGTGGAACTCTCCCATGGTCATCAGACCAACATCGCGAAGTGGCTTGGCGTTTCCCGGTTGACGGTCCGCGAGAAACTCGACAAGTACGGCCTCTTCCCGAAGCGTCCCACGAGTCGGAAGAGAAAGGAATCATAGCATGGAGTAACGCGTGCTGATATGGACACTCCCTCCCGTCGGGTCGTGTTCGTTTCGACCCGGATCGCCGGCAACGACGGCGTGAGCCTCGAAGTCGAAAAATGGGCCGGGATCCTCGAGGCCATGAACCCCCGCTGCTTCTATGTGGCGGTGTGGTTTTGGATGATCCGGAACGGCGTCGCCGGATGGTGGAGCACAATTACGAGGTCGCACGCCGGTTCTTTTCTTACCGCCGGGCGGCGACCGAGTTGGAGGCCCTCCTCGCGAGGCCCCGGCTCGGCGCTCCGGAGGGAGCGTAGCACACTCCCCATCTGATTTGAGGCCCGGGACAGTCGCTGCCGGGAGGACTGTAAGCAGGCCTTACAGTCCGCCTGTCCGCTGAACGATCTTGCTGACCCGGGCAGGCCCGCGTGGGGCCTTAACCTCTCACAAGTCGTTTGCATTAAGAATGTTAAGGATCTGTCACTTTTTGGCATGATCCGAGCAACCAAGGAACCGTGAAGCGCCCTCGAATGATGAATCCCGTTTCCCTGTCAACACCACCGAGATGTCTGCAAAGCGAATAACACTTCATGAAGAGGCCCGCCAGGACCTGCTTCGGGGCATGGCCGTCCTGGCCAAGGCCGTGAAATCCACCTTGGGTCCGGCCGGCCGCAATGTCGTCCTTGACAAAAAGTACGGGGCACCCGTCATCACCAAGGACGGCGTGACAGTGGCGAAGGAGATCGAACTTCGCGATCGAGAGGAAAACATGGGTGCGAACCTCCTTCGCGAGGTGAGCTCCAAGACCTCCAAAGTGGCCGGCGACGGCACCACGACGGCCACCATCCTCGCGGATTCGATTTTCCGCCAGGGGCTCAGACACCTCGCGGCTGGTGCGAACCCGGTCTCGCTGCAACGGGGTATCCTGAAGGCAGGCAAGGCGATCGCCGAAGAACTCGGTCGTCGTTCCAAACCGGTCACCAAGCGCAAGGAGATCGCCCAGGTCGCCACGGTCGCGGCAAACTGGGACCGGGCGATTGGAGAGATCATCGCCGATGCCATGGACAAGGCCGGCAAGGACGGCTCGATCACCCTTGAGAAGGGCAAGGGGATCGAAACAACCCTGGAAATCGTTGAGGGCATGCAGTTCGACAAGGGTTACCTGTCGCCCTACTTCGTGACCGACAGGGAGAACATGGAAGCCGTTCTTGAGGATTGCCATCTCCTGATTCACGAGAAGAAGATCAGCAGTCCGCCCGAACTGATCCCGATCCTCGAGGCCGTCGCGGAATCCGGCAAACCTCTCCTCATCATCGCGGAAGACGTCGTTGCCGAAGCGCTCGCCACTCTGGTGGTCAACAGGCTGCGCGGCACCGTGCACGTCGCGGCGGTCAAGGCGCCGGGCTTCGGCGATCGCCGCAAGGCCATGCTCGAAGACATTGCCATCCTGACCGGTGGAAGATTCATCAGCCAGGATCTGGGAACGAGACTCGAGCACGTCAAACTCGAGGATCTCGGCCGTGCCAGGAAGGTCACGGTCGACAGGGACAAGACCACCATCCTGCTCGGTGCCGGGAAAAAGGCCTCCATCGAAACCCGAATCCAACAACTTCGTCGCCAGATCGAGGAAACCACGTCCGACTACGACCGCGAGAAGCTCGAGGAACGCCTCGCCAAACTCTCGGGGGGAATTGCCGTGATCCACATCGGGGCCGCCACCGAAACCGAGATGAAGGAGAAGGAGGCACGATTCGATGACGCGCTCCACGCGACACGCGCCGCGGTGGAAGAGGGCATGGTCGCCGGAGGCGGTGTGGCCCTCATCCGGGCCGCCAAGGCGCTCGAGGCACTCCATCTCAAAGGTGACGAAGGCACGGGTGCTGCCATCGTCAGCAGAGCCCTCGAGGCCCCGCTGCGAATCCTGGCCGGCAATGCGGGAGTCGAGGGCTCACTGGTGGTCGAGCACGTTAAGGGCCTCGAGGGAGATCACGGATACAACGTGAGCACCGCGAAATATGAAGACCTGGTGCAAGCCGGTGTCATTGATCCCGCCAAAGTCACTCGGTGCGCGTTGGAGAATGCCGCCTCAATCGCCGGTCTCCTGCTTACCACCGAAGCGCTGGTGTCGGAGATTCCGAAAAAACGCGCCTCCAGCCCAGAGTTTGCCGGAATGGACGACGACTATTGATCCGAAGGGGACAGGATCTGCCGACGGCAATCTCCCGGTCCGGCATCCGCAAACCAGAACCCAGTCCTCGGACATGCCCAGCGATCTTGATGACGAACGCCCAAGAGGGAACAGGTCCCCACGCATTGCCTTTATGGGCAATTACCTGCCAAGGCAATGTGGCATCGCAACGTTTA
>CAYPUM010000046.1:0-14144 GCA_964413545.1 uncultured Roseibacillus sp.
GGCTCGACCCCATGGTCGAGCAGCCATGCCACGCGGTAGGTGAGGGTGCGGGTCTTGCCCGACCCGGCGCCCGCGATCACGAGCGCCGGACCCGGCGGCGAGGTGACCGCCGCGAGCTGTTGTTCGTTGAGTTCGCCGGCATAGTCGATGCCCGATGCGCTGCGCGCCGCCGGGCGTTGGAGAGAGTATTCGCGGGCCATCCCTTGCTACGATTCCCCGGCATCGATTTCCCGCGCGTGCTCCCGGAACGCCTTCAATTCCCGGCGGACCACCGGCAACAGGATGTAGAGGCCGATCATGTTCGGCACCACCATCGCGAAGAACAGGGAATCCGAGATCGCCAGCACATTGTCCAACGAGGCCGCCGCCCCGAGGATCACGCACCCGCAGAAGAACACCTTGTAAACCAGCGCCACGATGTGGTTTTCCTTCGTCAGAAACCCCAGCGCCTGCTCGCCGTAATACGACCACGAGATCATGGTCGAGAACGCGAACAGAAAGACCGCCACCGCCAGCACCTTCGGAAACCAGCCGATCACCCCCTTGAAGGCCTGCGAGGTGAGCCAGATCCCTCCCGAGGTGCCGTCGCGTTCCGTCAGGCCGTCCAACGCGGCCCATCCTCCGGTTTCGTCCTCCGGGTTCAGCACCTCGGCCCAAATCGGTCCGCTTGCCACCCTCCCGTCCAGCGGAACGGTGGCGACTTCCGCGGCCCCGGGGTGCGGCTCGGCGAGCAGGGCGAGTTCATCATTGGCCACCAAAACGCCCGGCTCCCCTTCGAGGATCGTCACGGCGTCAGCGTCCACCCATCCTCTCCGGCCGCCGTCCTCGACGGTCACCTCCCGCCACTTTCCCGTGACCTTCAAGAGGGCCCCGTGCTCGAACCGGGCCGTCTCCGCGGCCCCTTCCACGGGTTGCACAAGCACCGGCAGGGACTCGGCCTTGACGTCGGCGTTCACCTTCCACATGCCCGTCACCACGATGACGAGAGCGGTCATGGTGCACACCACCACCGTGTCAACGAAGGGCTCCAACAGCGCCACCACGCCCTCGCTGGCCGGCTTGGTCGTCTTCACCACGGAGTGCGCGATGGCGGCCGACCCGATCCCCGCCTCGTTCGAGAACACCCCCCGCTGGATCCCCTGGATCAAGGCCCCCACGAGGCCCCCGACCGCCGGGCTCGGTGCAAACGCCTCGCGCACGATCGTCACGAACGCCGCCGGCACCTCCGACAGGTGGGTGATTAACACCGTCAGGCATCCCAGGACGTAGATGACGCACATGAACGGCACCAGCACCTCGGTCACGCGCGCGATCCAGACGATACCGCCGATGATGACGAGTCCCACCATGGTCGCGACGATCAACCCGTATTTCCAGCTCTGGTCGTCGCCCTTGAAGATCCCGAAGGTTTCCGCGATCTGCTGATGGGACTGGTTGACCTGGAACATGTTTCCGGCGCCGAGCGCCCCGCCGATGCAGGCGATCGAGAAGATGCCGGCCAGCACCAGCCCGAGGTCGCCGAAGCCGCGTTCCCGCAGGCCGTCCCGGAGGTAGAACATGCCGCCGCCGTGCACCTCTCCGTTTTCGTCGATCTGCCGGTAGCGCACCCCCAGCGTGCATTCGGTGAACTTGGAGGTCATTCCGAGGAATCCCAGCAGGATCATCCACAACACCGCCCCCGGTCCGCCGATCCCGATCGCGAGCGCCACCCCGGCGATGTTCCCGAGCCCCACCGTCGCGGACAACGCCGTCGAGAGGGCCTGGAAATGGGTGATCTGGCCGGGGCTGTCAGGGGTCGAGTATTTGCCCCGCACCGTCTTCAACGCCAACCCGAAGGCCCGCAGGTTGATGAATCCGAAAAAGAGGGTGAGAAACAAGGCCGTCCCCGCGAGAATGATCAGAACCACCGGGATCTCCTGCCCGCCCCCGACCGGGATCCTCACGAAGATCACCATCTCGAGCCACTTCGCAACGGGTCCCATGGCGTCATCCACCTGCTGCGCCACCGAGTCCCGCCCGGCCTGCGCCATCGCGCCTGTCGCCGACCCGAAGAACACAACCAGCCCCGCCCAAAAACGACCGATCCGTGAGAAACGACGAACATCCATCTGCCCTTGACCCCGGTTTCCAGCCAGCTTGCCCGCCCCGCCCCGCCCCGACAAGACCGAACATGAATTTTGATTGTCAGGAATGGCACGAGATCAAGGACACGGACAGGCGCGACCGTGGCCTGACCGGGCCGGTCCTGCCGCATCAGCCGAACCTCACACCGTTTCTGACACGCAGGGGAACCTTCAGAGGACCTGCGCCAGGAGGGCGTTGAGTTCTCGCAGGACGGCGAAGGCGTCGGCGACGTAGAGGACGTCGGCCTTGCCGCGGGCCCATCCGCAGGCGGGGTCGAGGCTGACGGCGCGGCGTTCGTTGACGAACCGCCAGCCGACGGTGTGGGGCTCCTCGCCGTGGCAGCAGGTGGCGAGGCCCTTGGGATGGCGCGGGGTGGCGCCGGTTTGGCCGATCTGGTTGAGGTGGCTGAGGAAGGAGAGGACCTCCTGGCCCTCGCTGCCGAGATCGACCAGGGACTTGGTGCTGCCGAGCGAGGCGTGGGCAAGGTCGATGAACTCGCGGATGAGTTGCTCGGCCTCGGCGGTCCTTGTGGTTCCGTCGGGCTGCGGCTTGGTCCACCCGGCGCCCGCCACGAAGAGGAGATCCGCGTCGGGCCGGATCGTCTGCTGGTCGCCGGCGGGGGCCTCCATTCCGAGGACGCGGCTGCGGACTCCGTCCCCGGGCCGGGAGGCCTCGATCGGTTCAACGGCGGCCGTGCCGGCCTCGCCCTGCCATGCGGGAGCAATTCCCCCTTCCAGCGTGAGGAGCCACGGCCGTCCGGCACGGCCCAGGACGGTCCGGATGCGTTGACGGTAAACCCAGCGGGTGACGCGGACCACGCCTTGATCGGCGTCGAGGGCGGTGAGGTGGGTGTCGATCTTGCCGCCGAGGCGGTGGGACACCCCGGCCATGACGCGGTTCCAGCGGGGAGTGGCGGGTGCGATCACGAGGGTGGCCTGCGCGGCGCGACAGAGCGCTTCGGCGGCGGCGGCATCGGTCGCGTAGCGGGCCGCACCAAAGTCCGGACCGCTCACGCCAAGGAAGCGGGCCGCCCCGCATCCGGCGATCGAGTCGGCGGCAGGTTGGACGTTTTCACCGGCGAGGCCGACGGAGAATTCCGCGCCCAGCGCCTCCGCAAGCGCTTTGGTCTTTGTGAGCGTTTCGAGGCTTTGCCGCCGGAGGGGGGGCTCACCGGGTTCCGCGTGAGCGAGGCAGAGGAGAGTTTCCATGACAGATGGTGGTCTAACAGGTTTGGTCGGTTCGGGGCCGGGGAAAACGGTGTCCCTGCAAGGCGAAAGCCGCCGCAGGCAGGTCCATCCCGTGAGCTGGCGTGATTGATGATTGTTGATTCCTGATTGCTGATTTCTGAAGTGACGAGCCCGCGCAGCTGCGTCCCCCCACTCCACAAATCACAAATCGCAAATCGTAAATCATAAATCGGACCTGCCGTGCTCAATCCCCCTCCCCCTTGATCCAGGCGGCGAGTTCGCGGGCGATCTCTTCGGGCGGCATGTTCTCCACGACGCGGGTCTGGCGGGACTGGCTGGGCAGGGAGACGGCGTGCCATGCGATGCTTCCGGCGTCGATCTCGGCCGGCCTTGCCTGCTGGAGGGCGGGCATGATGGTGCGCATGTTGGTCATGCCGACCTGCGGGTTGTTGGGCGGTTCGGGGCGCTTGCCGGTGGCCCAGCCCAGCACGGCCGGGGGACCGTCGCACTCCGTGAGCTGGTGCCGGCCTCCTTCGACGCGCTCGAGAATCCGGAGCACGCCGCCTTCGCCGGCCTCCAACTGGTCGACTCCATGGAATTGCTCCGTGATGCCGAGGCGCTCGCCGATGATCTGCATGGTGGCGCCGGCCCCGCGCGAGGCGCTCTCCCAGCCGCCGAAGACAAGGAGCCGCGAACGATCGAGATCCGGGATGCCCTCGATGAGGTCCGCGAGAACCTCCGCGATCCCGGCGGCGTCGGTGAATCCTCCCGCCGGCCCGTCCGCCGCCACCAGCCGGAACGGGATCTTCTGGGCCATCGTCATCATGACCTGCTGCAACTTGGCCTTCGGTCCGACGCTGACGAGCGTGACGGTGCTCTCCGGGACGGCCTTCGCCAGGGCCGCGGCCTCGAACAGGGCGTGCCCGGCCCATGGGTCGAACCATGCCGGCAGCATCATCTCATTCTTCAGGGCGGGACCGGCCGGCGTCTCGACCGGTTCGAGGGTTTGCAGCGGATCCGGGACGACGCTGCCGCAGACAATGATTTGGTAGGGCATGGTCTGAAGAGTTGTTGAGGTTCAGAATTGGCCGCCAGGGAGTCAAGCCTCGGCGGCGGGCTTTGCCGGGTTTTCGGTGTTCGGTGTTCGGCCGGGTCGGGCGCAGGGCGCGCGGTTCACGGGCGGCCTCGCGGCACGCTGCACGCCGGATGCCTTGCCGGGGACTCATCAATTCTCGGCCGAGTGGAGGCCTCCGGGTCCGGCCCTGAAGGCCACGAGGGAGCGTTCCGGGTCGTCCGGACGGGCTCTCTCACAGTTCCAGAGGCAGGCGCCGCAGTGCACGCACTTTTCGCGCTCGAAGACGGGCCGGCCTTCGGGCCCCGGCTGGATGGCCTGGCCGGAGCACATCTCGACGCAGATCCGGCTGCCGCACGTTTCACACTCGTTCGGGTAGAGGAAGACGACGTGATCCGCGGCGGCGGGCGGCGCCTGGACCTTGCCGCCGAGCAGGAGGGCGTCCTGGTGGGAGACCAGCAACCGGTCGTCGAAGGGAATCCCGGGCCAGCCGGCGCGGTTCATCAGGGCGTCGTGCAGGCTCGTCCCCCTTGACTCGCACTCCGCGCGGAGGCGGGCGATCTCTCCGGGGGGAATACGTCCTTTGTAGTAATTTTCGACGGAGGGAACCCGCTCGTGCGGGCGCAGCGGTTTGCCGGGCGCGGCGAGTTTCCCCTTCGTCAGGCCGGCCAGCATCATGCCGATCATGCCGGGCACGACGCCGCGCTGGAAGCCGTCGCGGGCCTTCCCGGCGATCCGGCCGTCGCGCTCGACCCAGCTCGATCGACGGCGCGCGACGTAGGTTGCTTCGAGGTTCTCCCGGGTGAACGGCCGGCCGGCCTTGACGAGTTCGATCACCGCCTCGGCGAGCTGGACGCCGGTGGCCCATGCCTCGTCGACGCCGGAGTTGGTGAGGACGTTGGTCGATCCGCTGCCTTCGCCGATGCGGGCGAACCCGTCGCCCGCGAGCCGCGGCTCCCCGCGGCGGCCGGACTCCTGCAGGCTCTTGGCGCCCCACGAGCGGAGCCGGCCCCCTTCGAGGTGGCGCCAGAGGCGGGGGTGGAGCATCCAGTGCTGCAGGTAGCGATAGGCGGTGCGGGCCGGGTTGTCGAACCACGAGGGAACGAAGACCCCCAGCGAGGCGACCCGATCGGGATGCACGTAGAGGAACCCGAAGATCTCCGGTTCCGGATAGCCGAGGGTGTGGAGGACGGTTCCGGTTTCGAGTCCGCAGTCCTCGGGGAGGTCCGCCACGAACTTCATGCCAAGCGCCCAATCGCGGGCATGGTGGCCGTCCGGCAGGCCGAAGTGCTCGTCGAGTTGGCGGCCGACCGGGCCGACCGGGCCGTCCGCCACCACCGTGAGCGGGGCGCGCACCTCCATGCCGGGGAGGTACCCGTCGGCCGGGGCGCCGGCGCGGTCGACGCCCTGGTCGACGAGCTGCACGCCAGCCACCGCCTCGTTTTCGATCACGGCCTTCTCGACGGGGCTGCCCGGCCAGATCTGGACGCCCCCCGCCATCACCTGCTGGCCGACCCACTGGTTGAACTGTCCCATCGAGGTGACCAATCCGCCCTGCTTGTGGAGGAAGGCGGGCGTCCACGGCAGTTCGAGGGCCTCGTCCTCGACGCGCAGCACCCTCGCCATGGCGCGGATCATCCGGTCGGCGGCCCGCATTGCGAGCGGGCGGCGGCTGGCCCCGCCCGGGTCGAGCAGGTAGAGGATCTTCTCGTTGCTCACGGGGGCCGTCATCGGGATGGCGGCCGGATCGAGATCGGGGAAGCTTTCCCGCAGGGCGCGGGCGCCGGTCACCACTCCCGACACGCCGAAGCCGATGTCGTCGGCCCGCTCGTAGCACATCACCTGCAGCGGCATGCCGGGGACGGAGGGGCTCTCGAGGGCGGGCGTGCCGTCGGCATTCAGGACGGCCCGCCCAAGGGTTGTCAGAAAGCCCCCTGCGGCCGGCCCGAAGCCGACGCACACGATATCGGCATCCATCCGGGGGCGGTCGGGCGAAGATTCCTGCATGTTGTCAGAGATCAGGGTGTTCGGGGTTCGGGGTTCGGACGCGGGGACCGCGGTCACAGCCATTGTCGCTGTCGCCGGCGCTGCACACGCCCTCGAAAGCTCTGCGGGAACGATGGGGCGGCAATCCGATGAACTTTTCGATTACGACAACGGACACGACAACGATTTCGAACGGCGCCAAATTCCAACCTCCGTGGAACACGGAACCCGAACCCCGGGAACTGCCTACATGGGATAATCCAGCGCTTCGGGGATCATGACGGTGGAGAGGGATGCGGCGGCGCGGTCCTTGGCGAGGCCGGCGCCGGTGAGGCAAGCCTCGAGGTGTTCGCGCAGGCGGTGGAAGGCCCGGAAGGGGGCGGTATCGGGGCAGGGGCCGGCCTTGTCAGGGTGCGGCTGGCCGTTCTCGATGACGTCGCCGGCGCCCCGCGCCGTGCTCGCGATCCCCGGGATCACGGCCTCGAGGACATCGAGGTCGTCGGAGCCGAAACAGGAGGCGCACGTCTCCTCGGTCCACTCGGGGTGAATGTTGTATCCGAAGACGAGGTCGGGGCAGATTCTCGACACCTCCCCGGCGGACCGGGCGGCCTGGACACGACAGAGATCGGTGAGGAACGGAACCGCTCCCCGGAGTTCTTCGTCGAGGGCCGGGTTGGCCGGCCCGGTCGCAGCGAGGTGGACGACGTCAAGGATCTGCTGCCGGGAGGCGAGAAGCCAGCAGAGGGCGTCGGCCAGCGGGAAGGTGATCCCCTGACGGTTGCTGTGGTAGAGCTTCTGGCCGTTGGCGTCCTTCGCGCCCAACAGGTAGCGGAGGGTCCACAGCCAGAGCTTCATGGCGCTGGCCAGATTGCAGGCGCCGGTGGCGGGGTGCTCGGCGGCCACCGTGCGCAGCTCCCGGGTCCACCGCTCGAAGAGCGCGAGGAAGAGATCGTTCGTCATGGTGAGCGAGAGCTGGCGGCGCTGCACCGCTTCCGGACCCTCGTAGGTCGCCTCGAGCTGGGCGTCCATCCACTTGTGGGCGAGGAACCCGGGGCAGTCCTCGGTCACGCCGTAGCCACCCATGAGGCTCACCGCTTCGCGCATCATGGTGGCGCCGTGGCCGGTGTTCCAGAGCTTGCAGGCCGGGCAGAGGACGTTGGCCTGCGCATCGAGGATCGCGAACCGGAGCAGCGGCTCGGCCGGGGGGGGCTCATGGGCAGCGACGGCGGCGGCGCTGTCGGCCACCGGCGTCTTTTCGAGGAGGGCGATGGCTTCCCCCTGCACCTTGGCCATCTCGCGGAAGGCGGCGCGGCCGGTGAGATTCCGCTCCGCAAGGAGGCGGTCCTTCTCCTTTTCGAGCGGGTCGAGGGTGTCGAAAAGGCGGGCCGCTTCGAACCCGAGCGAGGCGCTGGCTTCGCCGGTGGCCCAGACATCGAGGAGCCGGTGCAGGACGTCCTGTTTCGTCTGGAGGCCAAGGTCGTGGCGCGGGGAGCCCGGTTCCCCGGCCTCGCCGCCCCGGAAGCGTTTGCGCTGGTAGCGGATGACCGGCTCGACCGCCGACAGCAGCTTCGCGGAGGTCATGAGACCGACCGTCACCCGGGTGCGCCGGAACACGGCCTCGATGATCTCGCCGTGGCTGAAGTTCGGCACGATCACGCCGTCCTTCACGGAATAGCCGCCGACAATGCGATGCGCGGGCACCTTCAGATTGAAGATCGGATCGCGCGTCGAGGAGAGCTGGTGCACCATCTTGCGGGTGGGCGTGCCGCGGTCCCAGATGCCGGGGTCGGTTTGTTCGAGGATGACTATGCAGCTGCCCTTGATGCGTTCGTCGGCGGAGTCCACCGCGGCGGTGACGACGTTGGCGAAACCCATGTTGGTGATGAAGCGCCCGCGCTTGTCGACGTGCAGGACAGGCTCGCCGTCGTCCGGCCACTCGTCGATCCGCGCCTTGCCCGCCAGCAACCCGGTCTCGACCCCCACGAACGGGATGGGCTCGGTCAGCGCGAAGGCGGCCCGGACCATTTCGCGGTTCTCGCCGGGCTGCGGCGGGGCGGCGGCCGGCATGTATTTCGCGCGCTGATCATCGGTCCCCCGCTCGTGGATCGGCGCGAGGCCGAGGTTCCCCGCCAGACTGCAAGTGGCGGCGCCGGCGTCGACCCAGGACAGCTCGTAAGCCACCAACGCAAGGGCGAGGTTCTTCGGTCCCTCGATGAATCCGCCATGTTCGGGGTCCATGAAGACGGTCGTGATGCCCGAACTGTCAAAAACGGGGAGCAGGGAAGCCTTTTCCTCGGTCCACTCGTGGCTGTTGCGGGCCCCGTTGGCCACCAATCGCGCCACCGGCCCCCGTGCCACCGCCCGCACCGACTGCACCAGCATCGCAAGGTCCATCCGCTCCGCGAAGCGCCACAGACACGCCCGCAACTCGTCGGAAGGCAACGTCTGAAGACCGGGAACGGACGGGGCGGATGCGGATGCCGTGGTATTCATGGAGGTCGGGACGGGTCTCGGCTACGCCGACATCATGTCGCCCCCCCGGCAGACAGGACAAGCCGAGACGAACTCAGGACCGGTTTTTCGGAAGATTTGCGCCCCGGGAGCGCGGGGATCCCGTCCGCCTTTGATTTCCGAAGTTCCCTTTGCCTCGCCGCCGGCGTGTATTGTGACGGTGACGCTGATCGAACCGCACCGTGCGTGGAAACGCGCTCGTCAGGCCGGGATGGTGGCGGGAGTCCGGAGGAACCTCCGGACCGCCTTGGACCGCCACCTTCCCGGGATCACGGTCTGGGTGTCCGGCTCGCCGGCCAAGCCGGAGCGCTTCAGCGCCCATTCGGACGTCGATCTCGCCGTTCGCGGACTCCCGCGCGGGATGACGATCGAACTCCTGCAGAGCCTCCTGAGCCGCGACGTGGGTCGGGAGGTCGACGTGTGCCTCCTCGATTCGAGCCGCTTCCGCGAAGCCATCTTGCGGGAAGGAGAACGATGGACCCCGTAGCGATACAACTCCTCGAAGAGGGTTGGCGAAAGGATGCCCGCGTGTTGCAGCGGACGGTGGATACCATGCGATCGTGCCCGGCCGAAGACAACCGGGGACGTCTCGCCGCAACCGCCAATCCTACTCCTGTTCGGCGCGGATCATGTCGCCCACTTCCTTGAGCGTCCTGACGTCGATGTCGCGGATCTTCCCGGCGTAGTTGGGGCCGATGTTGATCGAGAAGATGTTGCCGTATTTCATGGCGCCCTGGTAGTCCTTGAAGAGCTTGCTCGCGGGATGGCAGAGGTTGTCGTGCTTGGGAAGCGAGTAGAACCACATTGCTCCGCCCTGGTGCTTGGGAAGAATCGGGTATGTGAACTCCGCCACGAGGTAGCCCTTGTGTTTGGACTCCGCGTCCTTGTTGAACTTCGTGGCGCCGGCGTCGCCCAGTTTGCCGGGTCTCCCCATCTCGCGGAGGCAAAGGCGCCCCGCCGGCTCGCCGTGGTTGAATCCCACGAAGGAATTCGGCTGGAACTTGTGGACCCACTCCACGGTTTCCTTGTGGGACAAGCCGCCGGTGCCGACGGCATGGTCCATCCACCAGAACTCGATCGGGCCGTAGTTGGTCAGCAACTCCTTGAGCTGGGCCTTCTTGACTTCCGGGTTGCTTCCTCCGCCCTTGCCCTTGCCGTCCACCGCGCCCGGCCAGTTCCAGTCGCCCTCGGAGAAATACAGGGCCAGCTTGATTCCGTGCTGGTCGCACGACTTGCGCAGCTTGGCCAGGACGTCGATGCCGAGCGGGCTGTTGGTCACCTTCTTGCCGGTCGTCCCGGTGTCCCACAGGCAGAAGCCGTCGTGATGCTTGGAGAGAAACAGGATGTAGCCCATCCCGGCGTCCCTTGCGGTCCGGCACCACTGGTCGGTGTCACATCCGGCGGCCTTGAAAAACGAGGCGTCCTTGCCGCGGGTCGGCGTCCATTCCCGCCCGCTGAAGGTGCTGAACGACCAGCAGATGAACATCCCCCATTGCATGTCCTGAACCTGCTTCGCACGCACCTTGTCGGGCAGTTTGCCCGTGCTGATCTCCGATTCCGCGGCGCATGCCGTGCCGGTCATTGCCAGAGCAAGGAAGGCTGCCGCACTTCGTGTCATCTTGTTCGTTTTCATCGGTGTCATGGTTTCCCGTGCCGTCGCGCGTTGGCGTCGTCTCCGGCAATACGCGCGCCGCGACGGGATGTTGCGGGAAACCGGCCGGGCCGGGGGGGGGGAAATTGAATGGCCGCGGCGTGATTGATTGGCCGGAATCAGTGCGTATTCCCGGGGTCATGCAACGGTTTCTTTCCATTCTGCTCCCATTTCTCCTCGTGATGCCCGCGACCCGCGCGGATGAAGCCGCGGTCGAGCCCGGGAAAGCCTTCATCGACGGCCGCGGCGAGGGGTGGCGCGCCTTGGGAGCCGCGGATTTCGAGAACGTCAACTGCGACGACGACACATGGACGTGGAAGGACGGGGTGGTGCACTGCACCGGGAAACCGACGGGGGTGATCGCATCCCGAAAGCCGTTCACCAACTTCGAACTCGTATGCGAGTGGCGGCATCTGGAGCACGCCGGCAACTCGGGCATCTTCGTGTGGGCCACCGCGGAATCGCTCGCCGGGCTGCGGGCCGGCAAGGGCCGCCTCCCGGCCGGCATCGAGGTTCAGGTCCTCGACCTCGGCTACGAGGAGAACTGGGAGAAGAAACACAACAAGAAGCCCGACTGGTTCACCTCCCACGGCGACGTCTTTCCGGTGCGCGCCGGGATGAAACCCTTCCCGCCGGCGGCGCCGAACGGCCAGCGCAGTTTCCCGAGCAAACGGCTCACCAAGGGCGCCCCGGAGTGGAACCACTACTACGTCCGCTGCATCAATGGCGAAGTGCGCTTGTGGGTCAACGGCGAGGAGGTGTCCGGAGGGACCGCGTGCGATCCCTCCACCGGCCACCTCTGCCTCGAGTCCGAGGGCGCTCCGGTCGACTTCCGCAATCTGAGAATCCGGGAACTGCCCTGACCGAAAAGGCCTGTCGACCGCGCGCACCCCCGCAAGGAACTCGGAGCGACCGGCGAGGACTATGGAAAACCCAAAAAACCACCGAAAGAGGCTGGTGAGCCACATTTCCACAAGCGCGGGCACAAGATCGGGGCCGCTTGCAGCCATGTCGGCCCTGAGTCTCTTGCTGGGCGCCGTCCTCGCGGCGCCGGCCCGGGCCGAGCGTCCCGCCCCGGCGGAACCGGCAGGCGACGCGGAACTCGCCTCGCTTCGACTGGCGGTCAAGGACCTCTCCGCAACCTTCGGCGATCGTTACCCGGATGGAGCGGCCTACCTCGCCCGGCTCGATCGGCTGGCCGCCCGGCCGGAACCCCGGCGGCGCGAAGCATTTGCGGCCCTCAAGGAGGAGGCTTTGCTCGCCAATCCCCTCCTCGATTTCGACCGCCTCCTGCTGATCAACCGCGCGGCCAACAAGCTCGCGCTGCCGCGGAACTGGCAGAGCAACTCTTGCCTGCCGCGCAACGGGCATGACAATGCGATCATGGCCCTCTCGCCCGTCTCGCCACGGGGAAAGCTCGAGACCATTTACCGGCCCGCGGGGTCGAGATGCCTTACCGACCTCGATCTGCACTTCGACGGGCGGCGTCTCCTGTTCTCGATGCCCGGCGCCAACGGCCGCTGGCAACTCCACGAACTCACCGTCGACGGCGGCGAACCCGCGGTGCGCGAGCTGGTGACCATCGAAGAACCGGACGTGGACAACTACGACGCCTGTTACCTGCCGGACGGCGGCATCGTCTTCGCCAGCACGGCGCCGATGACCGGGGTGCCCTGCGTGCGCGGCTCCTCGCACGTCGCGAACCTCTACCGTCTCGATCCGGACGGACGCGTGCAACGCCTTACCGTCGACCAGGATCACAACTGGTGCCCCACCGTCATGCCGGACGGGCGGGTCATGTATCAACGCTGGGAATACACCGACACACCGCATGCCTTTTACCGGCTCATGTTCACGATGAACCCGGACGGGACGCAGCAGGCCGGCCTCTACGGCACGAATTCCTACTGGCCCAACGCCATGTTCTACAGCCGGCCGGTCCCGGGCAGCAAATCGAAGTTTGTCACGATCGTCGGTGGGCACCACGACGAGCCGCGGATGGGACATCTTGTTCTTTTCGACACCGCCAGGGGGAGGCGCGAAGCGGATGGCGTGATCCAGCAGATCCCGGGCCGCGGAAAGGAGGTCGAGCCGATCATCCTCGACGGCCTGACCCGTGGCAGCCTCCCGCGCTTCCTCCACCCGTTTCCCCTCTCGGAGAGTTACTTCCTCGTCTCCTGCCAGCGGACCAAGGGCGGCCCGTGGGGGATCTGCCTCGTCGATGTCTTCGACAATGTCCTGCTGCTGTGCGAGCAGCCGCGGCGGGCGCTCATGGAGCCGCTGCCATTGCGCGAGACGCCGGTGCCGCCCGTCATTCCCGGCCGCGTCGTCCCGGAAGAAACCGAGGCGACCGTCATGCTGTCGGACGTCCACCTCGGCGACGGCCTGAAAGGCGTGCCGCGCGGAACGATCAAGTCGTTGCGCGTGTTCAGCTACAACTTCAGTTTTCGCGGCATGGGCGGGCAGATCGACCGGGTCGGGTTCGACGGGCCGTGGGATGTGCGGGTCATCCTCGGCACGGTGCCGGTCGAGGAGGACGGCAGCGCGCATTTCCGCATCCCCGCCATGATGCCGGTCGCCGTGCAGCCGCTCGACGAAGAGGGCAAGGCGGTCCAATACATGCGCAGTTGGTTCACCGGACGCCCGGGCGAGGTGCTGTCATGCGTCGGCTGCCATGAGGACCCGAACACCGCGCCCCCGGCCCGGCCGTCGCTCGCCTCGCTGCGCCCGCCCGACGCCATCCGTGCGTGGTACGGCCCCGCCCGTGGTTTCAGTTTCCGCCGCGAAGTGCAACCGGTGCTCGACCGCCATTGCGTCGGCTGCCACGACGGCGAGACGCGTTACGAGGGAGACCGGCTCGCCGACCTCACCGAGCGCCCGGACGTCAACCTGCAAGCCGGGGCGAATACCTACAACGCCCACGCCCATTTTCCGCCGTCCTATGTCGAACTCAAACGATACGTTCGCGGCGCCACGATCGAAAGCGACGCCCACCTCCTGCCGCCGTGGGAGTTCCACGCCGACTCGACCCGCCTGATGCAGCTCCTCCAGAACGGCCACCACGGCGTGCAGCTGGATGCCGAATCGCGGGACCGTTTGATCACCTGGATCGACCTGAACACCCCCGCCCACGGCTCGTGGCGCGAGATCACCGGCCCCCGCGTGGAGCCGTTCCACCAGCGCCGCAAGGAACTGCACCAGCGCCACGCCGGCACCGGCTTCGACCCGGAAGACACGGTGGCGGTCACCTCGAAGCAGGAAGCCGCCCCCGTCGTCCCCGAGCGCCCGCCCCGCCCGCGGGCCCCCGCATGGGAAGGCTTCTCCGCGGCGGAGGCCCGCCGACGCCAGCGCGAGGCGGGAAGCGATGCCGCCATGACGATCACCCTCGCCGAGGGCGTCACGCTCGACCTGGTGCGCATCCCCGCCGGCGAATTCGTCATGTCCGACGGCCGTCGGAACGAGCCGGGGCCATCCCGCGTGATTGTCGAACGGCCGTTCTGGATGGGCGCCACGGAGGTCACCAACCGGCAGTTCGCCTGCTTCGACCCGTCGCACGACAGCCGGCTCGAACACGGCGAGTTCCTGCAATTCAGCGTCCGCGAACGGGGCTATG
>CAYPUM010000047.1:0-14063 GCA_964413545.1 uncultured Roseibacillus sp.
CGACATTTTCGAGAAGGACGCGGCGCTCAGCATCCGCCGCGCCGAAGTCATGGCACAGGTTCACGCGTCACTCGACGACGACCAGCAAGCCTACCTCGGCAAGATGAAGTTCGGTGATTTCAACTCCTGGCCGGCGATCGACGAGCGCGACAAACTCAGGCGCGGACGCGGCCGTTCGAAGCTCTTCAACGTCGCCTACATGACCTACGCCAGCGAGTTCTTCAGTTGGACCGCGGGCAACGTCGAGGCCGACACCTACTTCTGCCCGGAGCGCCACGGCACTTACTTCGGGGGCTTCTACATGAAAGACATGCCGGCAATGGGCAAACGAGACTTCGACATCAGCACCTCGGTCACCGGCGAAAGCGGCCGCATTCTCGTGGAAGAACTCCTGGAACCCGAGCAGGCCGCCCATATCACGGCGATCCCGGATCTGCAGCGGAAACTCCTGATGGAAACGATCGACGTCCGCCGGGCGTTCTCGACCGAGCTGCGCAGGTTTCTCGATGGCAAGACGCCCGATCGCAAAAGGCTGCTCGCCCTCGGCCGCCGCTACGGCGAATTGGACGGAGAGATGTCGTGGCTTTACACGACCGCCTTTGCAAGGGTCAATCGCACCCTCACTGACAAGCAACGCGCCGAATTGGTGAAGCTCCGCAACCTGCCCGGCTACAAGAGCGCCCCCTACTACATCTATTCGCGGGGCCAAGAGGATCAACCGGAGCTTGGCGATGTGAAGGGCAAGTTCTTCAAGTAGGGCCAACAGATTATCCCCTGCAGCAACTCGCCCCACCTCCCAGGCGGAAACCATGACAGTCGGTGAGGGCCCATCGGTGACGGAAGCCGAAAGTCACGTTCGGCCCGCCACCCGGGGCCCAGGTTCCAGACGCAGCAACCAGTGAGATCAGGTGACTGCGGTAGAATTCGACCAGTGCGTGCGGCGGAGAAGCACCTCACGGGTAACGGAAGGAGGCCTTGAGTCAGGACGGGCGGTTCCGTGCCGAGCGATCTGATCTTGAAATCACCTTGGCGACAGGCAGCCTGATGATGAGAACCGCCCGATGACCACCATGCTTGAGGCCCCGACCCAGCCCCCACCAGCCCGGGAGTGGCGTGCGAGTTTAGATTCCATGAACCCGCGACCGAAACTGGTCCGATTTCCAACGTATTTCCAACAAATTGGCCGTCAACGGTGCGCATCTATGCGAGACACCCGGAAACCAGAGACGCACAGAGTCCCATGAGTCAGCAAGAAGCAGCAATACCTGTCCGAAATGGACAGATGGCGGACAGGGTGGGATTGCCGGTCAAGACCGGCTCTGCGGAATCGCTCGCTTTGCTCGCGCGCTGCGGACTCGCCTCGCTCCCCCGCCTGCGGCGGGCTCGTTCGGCGGGGGCAGTCAAACCCGCTCGCTTCGCTCGGAAGCCTTCTCGGCCCGCCCAGGACGCCATGACCCCGCCCCCGCCGAACGGGGGCGGGGTCATGGCGGACAGGGTGGGATTCGAACCCACGGTACCGTTTCCGGCACACGCGCTTTCCAGGCGCGCCCAATCGACCACTCTGGCACCTGTCCGGTTCGAAGCGGGGGGCGGGACCCTACCGGGGGGAGGGGGGATTGACAACGTGAATGTTGGTGGGGGTCGTCGCTAGTACGACAGCGTCACGCCGACATGGGCTCGGGGTCCGCGGGCCTCGCGGAGCGGGATGCCGAGGTCGGCACGGGCGCTGAGGGTGTCGCCGATCCGGAGGCGGGCGCCGGTCCCGGTTCCGAGGAAGGTCCGGCGGGAGTCGACGGCGTCGACGGCTTCGTCGCGCCAACCGCGGCCGTGGTCGAGGAAGGCGAGGAGCTGGAGCCGGGCGCCGGACGATCCGGGGAGGGGCAGTTCGTATGCCGGGGTGCGCAGTTCGGCCGAGAGGGCGTATCCGGAGTCGGCGAGGTAATCGCGCTCTTGGTATCCGCGAACGGCATCGTATCCCCCGAGTCCCAGTTGTTCGGTCGGGAGGAGGGCGTCATCGGCGAGCTGGAGGTTGCCGGAGAGGCGGAGCGACCACCGGGCCGGGAGCTGCCGGACCCAGACGGCGCGGGCCCGGCCGTAGAGGTAGGCGGCGCCGGCCCCGTGCCGGAAGGCTTCGAAGTCCTCGTCATTGTTGCGGCCCGTGAGCCCGCCGGGGCTGGCCACGAGCGAGGCCTCGAACTCGATCGCGCCACGCTCGAACCGGCGTTCTGCGAGGTAGTCGGCCCGGAACTGGAGAACCTCGACCACCGATCCCGGTTGCTCGGTCCCTCCGAAGACGAGGAAGTTGTCGGCCGCCTTGAACTCCGCGCCGACCATGATCTCGTGCCTCAATCCGGCCCGCCGGGGAAGCTGCCAGCCATGGGAGGCGCCGAGCATCCAGTTTGTTCCGTCGGACTCGACCGGGACCCCGCGGCTCCGGGTCTCGGTCGAAAGCCCGGCCCAGCCGCCGCGCAATCGGACGAATTGATGCCACGGGTGAAGCGGGATCTCCCAGACCAGCGAGTGGGCCTGCAGCTCGTCGAGGGCGTCGCCCACCGTGAATTGGTAGCTGAGCATCTGGTCGAGGCCGAAGGCGTTTCCCCAGTTGAGTCCGGCGAAGTAACGATTCCCGCCCGCCACTTCCGCGCCCGTATTCTCGTATCCGGCGTAGATCCGCCACGGACGCCTCGAGGCGAACGAGAAGATGAGGTCGGCCTCGCCCGGGAACTCGCCGGGCGCGGCATAGAGCGCCGCGGGCCGGAACGGGTTCCGGTTGAACCAGTCGAGGTGCGCCTGCAAGTCGCTTGACCGCAGCAGGTCGCCGTGGCCGAGGCGAATGCCGCGCCCCAGCCGCCGGTCGTCGAAGATGCCGACCGTTTCGATCCCGATCGCCCCGACCGTGCCCTCGATCACTTCGAGGGTGAGATCCCCGTCCGCGAGCGACTGCCGCGGCGCCCAGACATCAACCACCGGCCGGTCGTGGGTCTCGTAGTGGCGAAGGATGACCGTGATGATGCGGTCCATGCCGTCCGTCGTGAGCGGTTTGCCAAGGAATTCCGCAAGCCGGCCGGCGAGGACGTCGCGGCCGTCGACCGTCAAGGCCGTCATGAGGACGCCTTCTGCCATGGCCTGCGGCCGTCCGGCGCCCCCTTCGAGCCGGATCCGGTCGAGGCGCGCCGCGATGACCCCGCCGCCCGTGCGGCGCGATTCCGGCAGATCGGCGCGCCCGAACGGGAGCGGGCCCGGCCCCGGCGCTTCGAGTTCACGAGGGGCCAACTCGGTCCCGAATTGGCCCGGCGCCGGCGCGGCGGCCCACATCAGGGTCCCCATCACAAGGAAGCTGCGTGTCGTTGCCGGGATGCGCGCCATGATTCGGAACGGATAGAGGGTGAGCGTCCGGCCCCGGCATTGGCGAGACCTTTCTGAGGATGTGGATTGCATCGGGCCCGCCGCTTTGCTTTGTTCGGCAATCCCCCCAATCGCGTTTTCCCGCGGCAAATTCCCGCTCGCGTCGGAAATCCCCCTTCGGCGGGCCGGTTGAGAACAAAGAACCATCATGCTGGGAACTCGTGCTTGCGCATTGCGACTGGCGGCGGCCGGCCTGTCGGGCTTCGGATCGCTGCTGACGGCGCAGGTCATGGAATTCGGCTACGCCGGGCACGCCACGGTGACCGCCACGGGCGCCGGGTCCGCCACTTTCCTGTCGATTGAGGCCCTTCCGGGCGCCGCCACCGGGACGGCGCCGGGCGATCCGGCCCGTTGTTTCGTGGGAGGCTATTTTTCGGGGACGGTCCAGTTCGGCGGGCTGATGCTGACGAGCACCCCGACGTCCGGGGAGGACGGGTTGCTCACCGCCCTGACGCGGACCTCGTCGGTCCAGGCATGGAGCCACGACTGGGTGCTGCGGGCGGAATCCGAGTTGGGGGGGGAGGCCCGCATCCGCGACGTCGCGCTCGCCCCGGACGGCACGGTCTACGTCACCGGAACGTTCTCGCGGCGGGTCCGCTTCGCCCGCACCGCCAGCCCCCCGGACGTCGTCCTCACCACCACGGCCTCCGGCATCACCGAGGGCTTCGTGGCGTGGGCCGGCCCCGCAGGAGACTGGATGGACGCCTTCCTCGTCCCCGGAATGCAACCCCGAAGCATGGCACTCGACGATGAGGGGTCCGGCGGCCTCGACATCTACCTGACCGGCCCCCCGGAACTGGCGAGGCGCTACGACGAATCCGGCGGCGAGGTCTGGAGCGAACCGGCGCCGGCCAATGTGGTCGAGCTGGCCGATGTCGCGGCTGGTCCGGAGCACAAAGTCTACGTCACCGGAAGCTTCGACGCGCCCCTCCCGCCGGAAGGCTCGGGGACCATCGATGTCTTCCTCGCAAGGATCGCGACCACGCTCGACCCCGGGCCGGCGCCCGAGGTCCTCTGGATCAAGACCGTCGAAAGTCCCGGCGCCGAGCACCCGGGCGGGCTGGGCGCCGGTCCGCTCGGACGGCTCCGGCTGACATTCTCGTCCGACGACGCCTCCGTCAGCTACGACGGAAATAGTAATCCCGACCCCCCCGGCGAGGCCGGCAGGCACGCCTACCTCCTCAACATCCGGGACGACGGCTCGCTCGACTGGGGCGTGGTCCTCGGGCGGGCCACGGCTGACTTTCCGGCGCGGGTCATGGACGCCTCCGGCCTTGCCGTCGATCCGAACGGCAACACCCACGTGGCGGCCACCTTCGACAAGGCCTTTGAGTTCGAGGGGGTGGTCTACGACGGGCAGAACGACGCGGCGGTCATCTCGGTGGACGCGGGCGGGGAACGGTTCCGCTTCGCGCGAAGCCACGGGGCGGCCGCGGAAGAAGGCCTTGCGGTCGCCGCTCCGGAACGGGACCTGCAGGTCCTCGCGGGCGCCTACGCCGGCAGCGGGACCAGCCGGTTCGACGGCTATTCGCAGGCCGCCCGCCCCGACGCCCTCGGATACATGGCGGCCCTCGAACCGGTCCCGTCCCAGGAAGCCCTGATCGTATCCAGCGCGGCGGCCGACCCGGTGTCCTTCCTGCGCACCGAGCTGCGGGAGGCCGGCGCGCAGGTCTACCGGGTGGTGGACCGTCCCGGGCAGGGGGTCGAATTCGTGGCGGCCTACGTCACCGATGCCCAGGCGGACAACCTCCCGGCGACGTTTATCCTGACCCCCGACCAGCCTCTCGGCCCGGACGGCGTCGAGGATCCGTCGGGCTGGGCCCTCGCCCATCTCAACGACGCCTTCACGGCCTCCCCCTACTCCTACGGCTACCCGGACACCTGCCGGGAGGTGGCGCTCTACCTGATCGACACCGCCGTCGACACGAGCAGCGGATACTTCGGCGGCAATTCGAACCTTGCGGTCAACGGGACGGTCCTTGTGCGCGCCACCGGCGATCCCGTTGTTTCGTCGTCGTTCGACCACGGCACCATGATGCTGAGCATGATCGCGGGTCCGGCCCACGGCGTGGCGCAGGGCACCCCGGTGCAAGTCTACAATTACGACATTTTCGCGAGCCCCGGGAGCCTTTCGGCGCGGCTCAGCGCCCTGACCGAGGCCCTCACGCTGGCCAACGTCCACAAGCTCGCCAACCATCCCTACGACCCGGCGGTCTTCTGCATCGCGTCCAGCGCGGACGATTCGAGCGCCACCGAACCGAACCTCGAATCCGCCATCGACTTCACGATCGGCGGCCTCGTCCGCGCCGCGGTCGTCCTCTCGGCCGGCAACACCACCGGCAATGCCGAAGACTACACCCCCTCCGGCCTCGGCGGCTCAAAAAGCGGCGTGATCTGCGCCGGCGCCATCGACACCACCAACAGCAAGGTGACCAGCATCGACACCCGCGGCGATCCCGGGGTCGACCTCTGGGCGCCCGGGGAGGCCGTCCCGGCGGCCGACACCTCCGGCAACGACACCACCGTCACCGGAACCAGCGCCTCCGCCGCCCTCGTCGCCGGGGCCGCCCTCGTCTACCTCAGCGGGAATCCCTTCGTGGCGCCGGACGTCATCGAAACCGCCCTCGCCACCACCTGCAGCCAGAGCGGCACGATCGGCGCCATCGTCAAGGTCCCGACCGCCACGGTGCCATGGTTCACCTCCTTCTCCGACTGGGCGGACTGGTACATGCTGACCGACAAGACCGCGGCGGGCAACGACGACGGCGATCCGTGGACGAACGAGGAGGAGTTCGTCTGGGGGCTCGACCCCATGACGGCCGACTCCGCCCCCCTCGTCGGCGTGTCCGACGGCGGCGCGGGCGCCGTCACGGTGGATTTTCCGCTGGCCTGCCACCTCTACGACTCCGGCGTCCTGACCAGCTTCACCCTGCGGGACTCCTCCTCCCTCAAGATCATGCGTTCGAGCGACCTTGACGCATGGACGGACGTCTCGGGGTCCCTCACCCTCGTCGAGGGCGCAACCAACGATGGACAAATCCGGCTGAGCTTCGACCATACGATCAGTTCGTCGCCATGCTTCTTCCAGATCCGGGTCGCACCCTGAACACCGCCCTCGCGGCCCTCGCCGCGGCCGCCGCGTTCGCCGGGGAGGAACCGGCCGTCCCCTCGATCAACGATCTGCTGGCGCAACAGCGATACGAAGAGGCGCTCGAGCCGCTCCGCGCCCTCGAAGCGGAATGGTCGGCCGCCCTGCGCAAGGACGATTCGCTCGAATACCGCCTCGGGTGGGCGCGCGCCCTCCTCGCGCTCGGGATGGTCGAGGACCGCCTCGCGCGATGGCAGGATGCGCTCGCCCACCTCGAGCGCGCCCTCGAACTCGCCGAGGAATCCGAATCCGGGCCGCACTTCCGCGGCGACTGCCTCGACGCCCTCGGCAAGGTCCGCCACCACGCCGGCCGATACGAGGCCGCCGAGGCCGCCTTCAAGGCCGCCATCGCGCAGCGGCGGGAACCCGAGCCCGGGGCCCGCGAGCCATGGCTCTCGGCCAGCCGCGACCACCTCGGCCTGCTCTACCTGACGATGGGACGCTACCGCGAGGCGGGGCGCCTCTTCCACCAGTCGCTCCGGGCCTCCGGCGATGATCCGGCGCTGCTGGCCCAGCGCCACGGGTACCTCGGCCGCTATTACCATACCCTTCGTAGTTACGCCGCGGCGCGCAGCCATTTCGAGCGCGCCATCGAGTTTGCCGGGGAAGCATGGGACCGCCGGCACCCGTCGACGATCAGCCTCGTCGGCCAGCTCGGGCTGACCTGCCTGCGGCTCGGGGACATCGAGCCGGCGCGCGCCGCCCTTTCGGAGGCGGCGGCCCTGATGCGGGAGCGCCCCCCGTCGCGGCATGCCTCCCTGATCCTCGCGGCCTGCCTCAACAACCTCGGGCAGTTGGCGCTGTTCGAGGGGGAGTTCGAGGAAGCGCGCCGCATCTTCTCGGAGTCCCTTGAAGATCTGACGCCGCTCCTCGGCGAACACTCCGCGGCGCTGGCGCCCTTCTGGAACAACCACGGGTACGCCTGCCAGAGGCTGGGGCGCTTCCCGGACGCCGCGCAGTCGTTCCGGCGGGCGGTCGCGCTCTACCGTAGTGCGGTCGGCGCCGGCCACCAACGCTACATCGAGGCGCGGAAGAACCTCGCCCTGAACCTCCTCCTCGAGGGGAGCGCGGAGGAGGATGCGGCGGATCAGATCCGCGCCACCGCCACCGAGGCTCTCGACGTCCTCGGCCGCCTTCTGACCTTCGGAACCGAGCGGCAGCGCCTGAACTACCTGCAACGCGTCGATCTCCTCTCGCTTCCCTGCTCGCTGGGCGAGGACGCCGGCTTTCTCGCCAACCTGCTCCTGCGCACCAAGGCGCGCCTTCTCGACAGCCTCCTCGCCGAACAAGACGCCGCGGGGGAACTCTGGCAGGACCTGCGGGCCAGCCAGCGCCAACGCGACGATCTCCTCTTCGCGACCGGCGACCGCGATCGCCTCATGGAACTGCAGTCGAAGATCGAGACCCTCGAACAGGAGATCCAGAAGAAGACGTCCGGCGACGCCGCAAGGCGGGACTCCGCCGCGGACTGGACCGCGGTCCGGGAGACGCTCCCGCCGCGCTCGGCCGTGGTCGACTTCGTCCGTTACCGGAACTACCGCGCCGGCTCCGAGGGCCCGGCGCACTACGGAGCGATCCTGCTGGTCCCGGACGGCCCGCCGCGCTGGATCCCCCTCGCCGCCGAGGCACAACTCGAGACATGGCTGCGCGTCTTCAACGAGCGTCTCGGTTATCGCGCCGCGGTGCTGGCCGGACGGGACGCTTCACCGCCTCCGCTTCGCCTCGAAGCCGCCCTGCGGGGCCTTCACGACCACTTCTGGGCCCCGATCGGGTCGGCCCTGCCGCCGGAGACCGAAACCCTCGGAATCTCGCCGGACGGCCTGCTCAACTTTGTCTCGTTCGCCGTTCTGCTCGACGATGAGCGCCGGTTCCTCGCCTCCCGATACCGGCAGATGGTCTATCTCGCCAGCGCCCGCGACCTGTTGGTCGACAGGAACGACCCCCCGCTGAGCCGCGGCCCGTGGACGATCGCGGCCGTGGCACGATTCGAACCGCCCTCCGCCCCCGGCGATGACGCCCACGCGACCCTCGTCGACCGCGCCGTTCTGGATGCCATCCGGGACCTGCAACCGGTCCCCGGCGCCCTCGAAGAACTGCATCGGTTGCGGAAAATCGTCCCCCCGGAAGCCCTCGGCGAGACGATCGCGAACCCGACCGAACGCGAACTGCGCGACCTCGCGGCCGGCCCCCTCGTCTTGCATCTGACCACCCACGGCTTCTTTTTGCACGGCGCGGACGCCGATCCGCTCTCGGACGCGGTTCAGGATTTCGACCGGGAACCCGAGCGCCTTTACCGCGCCGGAATTCTCCTGACGGAGGCCAAGCGCGCTCTCTCCGAACGGGTCAACGGCGCGGACATCCCCTTCGACGAGGATGGCGTCCTGTTCCCGCAGGAAGCGGCCGCCCTGCCGCTCGCGACGACCCGGCTCGTCACCCTCTCTTCGTGCCAGTCGGCGCTTGGAGAACACCTCGCGGGCGAGGGCGTTCTCGGCTTGCGGCGCGGATTCACGCTTGCCGGGGCCGGCAACGTGCTCCTCACCCTCTGGCCGATTCCCGACGACAGCACGCCGGCCTTCATGGCGCGGACCTACAGCCAAGCCCTCGCCAGCGATCGTCTCGCACAGTCGCTGTGGGATGCGCAACGGCGAGCCCTCGAAAAGCCTCCTTCCGACGACCCGGATGCCATCGAGGAGACCGTCCTGCGCTATGGCGGCTTCGTCCTCTCGCAACGCGGACCGCTCCTCGCAGCGGTCGAACTCCCCCCGATCGACAAGCCCCTCAATCCCGGCTGGATCGCCCTTGCCGGCGCCACCGCCATCTTCGCAATCGTCTTCCTCTGGCCCCGCAGGACCCGGAAACTCGCCGAGTAGCTCTCCGCCTACGGCTCTTTCCGGGCGCTCGAGCCACCGCGCACCCCGAAAAAACTCCGGCCTCGGGCAAGGATTCCGGTCCGGGCAAGCCGCGCCCGCCGCGACTCGTTGGCGCGGTCGCGTCCGGCGCTGGCGCTCCCCACGGGCGGCGCGCTCTCGTAAACCACCACCCTTCGCCCCGTCGCCGCCTGCCCCGGCCGCTGCAACGCCGGAAACCGGCTGATTCCGGTGCTGACGGCCGACGGGGCATCGCCTTCGTCGGGCTCGATCCGCCCGGAATTGGTGATGGCGATGTTGGCCTCCGGCGTGCCCAGAATGAGCCCGTCGTTGTCGATCCGCCCGTTGCCGTCGTCCACCCGCAGGAAGACGCGGCCCCGGCCCTCGTCGGCCTCGATGATTCCCGCGTTCGAGATCCCGCGCACGGCGTGCAATTCGACATCCTCGCCGGCCTTCAGCGTCCGCGAGAGAGTGATTCCCCCGCTCCCGCCGGAGGCGAGCGAGGTGAGCCGCTCGTCGCCGCTCGTTTCGAGCCGGAACGACCGCCCCGCGAACACCCTCACGGCACCCGAGGGCGCCGCGACTTGCGCCGCGTCGTCGCCCGACCCCGGAAGTTGCGAGGAAACCGTCACCTGCTGCGCCCCGAGGATCACATCCCCGCCGGTGGCCGTGATCTCCGCGTCGAACACCCCCATCGGCAGCATTGCCTCCGTGAACTCCGCCGCCTGACCGCTCAACAGCGCCGACTGCTGCGACGCCGAAAGATCATGGGTCGACAAGATCACCGCGCCCGCCGTCACCTCCCCCGTCACTTGCAGGACCGAGTTCGGATTCACCACCACCACATCCCCGCCGGGAAACTCGATCGTCCCCGCCACGGTGTGCACGAACCCGGCCGCCGGATCACCACCCGTGACCCGGTTGACGACCATCGCATCCCCACCCTGCGGGCCGGCCCAGTTGAAGACAAGCCCACTCTGGGGAGCTTGGAGCGCAAGGTGGTCCCAGCGGATCACACTGGCCTGATCAAGGCTGATCAATGTCTGCCCGATCCCGTTGACCTCGTGGTAGGCACACGTCGCGGAACCCCAGACCAACTCGGGATTTCCCGGGTGAGCGCCGCAGAGCGGAGTCTGCGCAGCCAGCGGCGGCGCCGGGTCGATGATCCGGACGCTGATGACCATCAGAACGGTTGTTCGCATCGCGGCGCGCATCGTCTTCACCCTACGCCAACCGGACCGGAGCGGAAGCGATTTCCAGATCCGCCCCCCGCCCGCTTCAATTTCCTCCCCGCAGCCTTGCGTTGTGGCCGCTCGGCAGTGTTTGCTTGGGCATTCCTTGTTGGGGTTGCTGCCATGATTCGCTCCTCCGAGCCGGACCTCGCCTTCTTCGAAAAGGTTTGGCGGGCGACCTATCGCCGCGTCCGTGAGCCGGTCGAGGGCGTTCTCGTTCCGGACGCCGCGGCGCGCGAACTCGCCGCCGGGATCTTCACCAGCCTCCTCGACCGCTACCCCCGCCATCCCGGCGAAGCGGAGTTCTCGGCCGAAGCTCTCGAAGCCGCCCACGACCAGAGCCGCCACCACGTCGCCCGCGACCGCACCGAACAGGCCGACCCGCAGTTGCACCACGACCCCGCCGACCAGCGCTACGAGAAAAACCTCGACCTCGACCGGCTCCGCCGCAGACGGGACGGCGGATTCACGGACCCCGAGTGGAACGGCCTCGACTCCATTCTTCGCCCCCTCGGGTTCCGTCTTCTGCTCCGCAAGGGACTCGGAAACGAGGATGCCGAGGACGTCTTCAGCGAGACCTTCGCCGAGCTGGCGCGGGAGCGCACCTCCGACGCCACCGCCCCGATCGAAACCATCGTGGTGTTCGAGGAGATCATCCCCCTCTTCACGAAGATGATCCAATTCCGCGCCATCGACTGGCGGCGCCGCCAGAGTTCCCGGAAGAACCAACCCAACACCCAGAGCAGTTTCGAGGATCTCACGGACCGTGACGAGGGCGCCATGCAGTTCGAGGATCCCGCCACCGACCCCCACCGCGAGGCCGGCCGGCTCAGCTTCGACGAGATCTACCGGCAGTGCCGCGAAGCGCTCGACGACTTCGAGTGGAACCTCGTCTTCACCATCCACGTCGCCCAGAGCGCCACCATGGGACAGGTCCTCGAAGACCCCGAAATCCTCCGAAATCTCGGACTCGAACGAAAACACTCCGCCTCGAAAAAACGCCGAACCCTGAACGAAACCCTCGAAACCGCCCTCCGCAAACTCCAGAATTGCCTCCAGCCATGAAAATCACTCCCCCCGCCATGCGGTTGAGGGATCAGCCGGCATGAAGACCAATCCCGAATCTCCCAACCTCGAAGAACTCAAGGCGCTCCTTGCCGATAGCTTCCACGCCGAGGAAGACCCCCGCACCCCCCCGATGCCGGAGGACCTCCGGGAACGCCTCCGGGATCAATACGGCCGCATCGCCACCCCCCCAGGCGCCCGCCCCACTCCGGAGTCCCTCTTCGATCGGGTCCGCCGCCTCTTCATGACTCCGGCCATGGCGGGCGCCGCGGCGGCCGCGGTTCTCGTGGTGGTTGCCGCCATCCTGATCCTCCCCCCGGAACGCGACACGAGGATGCGCGGCACATCCGCTTCGGCCCCCACCGTTTCGATCGTCCTCCACCAGATCGACGGTCCCACCCGCGAAGCGCTCATCGCGGCCGGTTTCGACCGCCGGGCGCTCCGCTCCGTCACCGATCTCCCTCCCGATGTCGCCGCCCGCTCCCCCGCCATCGTCATCGACGGCCCCGCCCGCCAAATCGCCGCCTACCCCCGTAACGCGTCCCGCCCCGCAACCACCACCCCCATCCCCGACAACCCCGCCGCCATCGCCGCCAAAGTCGCCGAACTCCTCAACGAGTTCCCTGAGTAACCGCATCCCGCACCGCGCACCCCACGCCCATGACGATCCGGCTCAAGGTCACCCCCAACGCCCGCTCGAACAGCCTCCTCGGATGGGAGGACGACCCCCGCGCCGGGCGCGTCCTGCGCCTCCGCCTCGAGGCCCCCGCGATCGAGGGCAAGGCCAACAGGGCTCTCGTGGCCTTCCTCGCAAGGGAACTCGGCGTCCCGAAATCCTCCCTCACCCTCGTCCGCGGCGAAACCAGCCGCCTCAAGACAATCGAGATCCCCGACGACGCGAAGCTGCCTCGGTGAGCGCCGGATATTCCCGGCATCCATGCCGGAAGCTTGAGAGCCAACAACCGGTGGTCGAGCCCGCGAACGCGGACGACACCACCGGGCAGAGTGCCCTCCCCTCAAGGCATCCCGGCGGGATGCCAGCCGTCCCCCGGCCAATCTGAGCCATGCCGCGATGCTACCCGTGGCGGAGTGGGCTGCCGGGCTGAGGAGGCGGAGGCCCTCCCGGCGGCGGCGCGGCTCGGGGCGTGTTCGGCGGCGGAGGCGGCATCCACTTCGGCGCTTTCGGGCTGACGTCGGCGAACCATGCGACCAACCCCATTCCGATGAGGCCTATTCCGCCGGCATGCCCGATCGTCATGAGAGTCGCCATCATGACGACGAAAGGGGTGAAGAAGAGGAGACCAATGATCATCCAACTGGGACGCACTTCGTAGTGGTGCACGACCAGGCGGATGCGGGACCGCGCAAGGGCCAGTCCAAGGACGGTGTAGCAGAAGACCACCGAGAAGGCGTTGAAGTTCCAGACCACGAAGGCGAGGGGTTCCTCGTATTCCCCGCCGCCAATGGCGGCGCCCGCGGCCCCCAGCACCGCGCCCATGGACGCAAACAGGGAACCAAGATAGAGCAGGAGCGTCCCGATGCGCCCGGCAATGCCCGGATAGGAGGAGGCGCCAATGGCGCCGGCCGCCATCATGCCCGAAAAGAACACCACCGTCACGGCCATCGAAATGTTGCGGGCCACATCGATCCCGCCGATGAAATACCGCACGATCACGTAGGGCAGGAGCGAGGAAAACGTCAGCAAACAGAGACCCCACAAGGCAAGGAACTTGCCGCGCACCACCTTCCAGCGGGACAGGGGCGTCATCAGAAGCAACTCGTGGTTTCCCTCGTCCAGTTCCTGACCCATCAGGGCCAGCCCGCCCATCGGCATCAGAAGCAGACAGACCGCCCCCGCCACCGCCCAGAACGGCCCCGAGAAAAAACTCCCCGGCACAAACAGCAGCAGGTTCAAAACCCCGATGTGCGGGGTGCTCTTCTCCACCTCGTCCATCCGGAACTCCGCCGCCATCGCAAGGACCGCCAGAACGTGAATCCCGATGAAGGGAAATACAAACATCCCGCGCCGCAACCCCTGGCGGAGTTCCTTGACCGTCATCGGCCCGAGCTTCTCAGGCAGGTCCCGCGACTTGAACAACGACGCCGCCATCTCCGACACGCCATTATTCAAGTCGCGGATCCGGAATTTGAAATGGGAAATTTGGCACGAAAAAAAGGACCCGCTTCCCTGTAAGCCGGATTCTGTTCCCCGCACGCGGCGGGGCGGCGACCATTTCTCTTCCCGCTCGGGGCGGGATCCCGCCGGGGCGGGATGCGACTATTACCCGGGGATCCTGGTCGGGCGGGCCACCCTTCCCCTGTTCTGTCTTGCACCACGCGGGGTTT
>CAYPUM010000048.1:0-13938 GCA_964413545.1 uncultured Roseibacillus sp.
CGACATCCTCCTCGTGCGGGGCTCCATGGACGCCTTCGAACGACTGCGCACCAGCGAATCCTTCATCCTGCTCGAAGGCGTCCACGATGAGGTCATCGAACGCCACAAGGCCCCCATCGCCCTCCTCACCATCCTCGCCGTGGTCGGCCTCGCCGCCTCCAGCCTCTTCCCGATCAGCGTTCTCGCCCTCGCCGGATCAGTCGTCCTCGTCCTGACAGGCATCCTCACTCCGCGCGATGCCTACCGCGCCATCGATTGGCCGGTCCTGATCCTCATCGCCGGCATGATCGCCCTCGGCAATGCCATGGGCAAGACCGGCGCCCTCGACGTCGCCGCCGCCGGCTTGATCGCGGCCGTCGGACAGCTCGGGCCGCACGTCACCCTGTGGATCTTCTACTTCCTCACCGCCGTCCTGAGCCTGCTCATCCTCAACAAGCCCGCGGCGGTGCTTGCCACCCCCCTCGGCATCCTTCTGGCCGCCCGCCTCGGGGTCGACGCCAAGCCCTTCATCATGGCGGTCGCTTTCGCCGCCGCCACCGCCATGGCCACTCCCATGGGATACCAGACCAATCTCCTCGTCTACGGCCCCGGCGGATACAACTACCGCGATTTCGTCGCCTTCGGCCTCCCCCTCAACCTCGCCCTCGGCATCCTGATCTGCCTCGTGATCCCCCTGATCTGGCCGTTTTGAGAACCCTACCCCTATCGCCCCGCGCCCCTTACTCCTTGAGCGGCCGGAATTGCACTCGGAACGTTTGCCGGCCCGGCAGGGTGTAGGTTCCCTCCAGAATCCGCGTCTCCGGCACGAAGGTCAACCGATACGTCGAGCCCGGATAGTTCGTGTCCCGCAACACCACCGTCAGGATCAATTGCTCGTCCTTCCCGGAAAACTTCGCGCTCTCGACGTTGATCGGCTGCGGGTTGAAGTATCGCACCTCCACCCCCTCCCCGTTGGCGGCTTTCCCGACCTCGAGCCGGTACCCGCCGTCCATCCGCAGCCACTTGCCGTGGAAATCCGCACGCTCCGGCACCTTGGCCAGCATCGACGGGATCTCCACCGGCTTCTCAGGCTCCTGCGCACCGACCCCCGCACCTATCCCCCCAGCCATCGCCGCCAATAAACAGATTCTGCAGATCACGCCGGCATGAAAACCCATCCGGGCATCCCGCGCAAGGGAACAAACACCCCCCCCTGGAGACCTCAGTCGAGTTCTTCCTGCGGCAGTTCCACTTCCGGCTCGGGCATGTTCTTGAGACGGAACTGAAATCGATTGCCGTCGTTCAGCTTCTCGATGCGCTCCCTGATGTCCGGCGGGGCGGCGGCCTTGTCCTGCTCCGTGTCCCACGGCCCCTCAAACAGAAGCCGGCCGTCCGGGTCGCGGACCTCCACCTCCTTGCCTCCATCCTCGATCCTCATCTCGATGCTCCCCTGCTCGTCGACAAGCTCAAGACTCGACGCCGCCTTGAAATTGAAATTGAGCCCCTTGATGCCCTTGCCCTCCTCCAGCATGTCCTCGAAGTCGAGATCCAGCTCGAGACGCCCGCCATGCTCGATCTCCCCGAGTTGCTTCTCGAGTTCCTTCATCTGCTGGTCGAGACGATTCCGAAGCTCCTCACCCTGCGGAAGCCACCTTTCCACATCTTCCCACGGTTCAAACCCTTCGGGAAGCTTCTCGCCAACGCCGGGAATGCGAAAGGGTGGTTCAAGACGATCGCGATCCGGGAAAGGCAGCCGCGGCAGATCCTCCGGCCGCTCCTCGAGCCAAACCTTCCGCTCCAGCTTGCGTCCCCGGTTCACGAGCGCAAGGGTCACTTCATCTCCGGGCTGGCAGGCAAGGATCGCCTCCCGCAGATCATCCTGGTTGCCCACCACGCGCCCATCCACTTCGGTGATGATGTCGTGCTGTGCCAGCCCCGCCTTCTCGGCAGGGCTCCCCTTGGCGATGTAACTCAGAACCACCCCCTTCTCGAACCCCAGATGGGCGCCCAGCGTTTCCCCGGCGGGCTCGCTCAGGACCCCCAGCCACGCGCCCCGGTTGTCGGGCTCGGCGTCCGGGGCGGGCGGATCGGCCTGCTCCTCACGGCCGGGCTCGCCGACGGGCGGCCGCCCCGCCGCTTGCTCGTTGTTCCCCTCCTCATCCAGAGCCGCCGGACGTTCGATGGCTGAAACCGGATCACCAAGGGCCAATATAACCACCATGGAAGTCAAAATCCCTTTCTTCATGTCAGTAAAACAAACTGGTTCGATGAAATCCCGGGAATCCCGCCGGCGGGACAACCCCGGCACCGCATCGCAGGCTCAATAAACCAAGCGACGGATGGTTTCGTCATTGTGCAGGCATTGACAGGCATTCAATCCGTCGCGACGGGCTTCAGGATATACCGGACCACCGGCCGCTCGACGTGGACTTCCTCGCCATTCCCGTTCCGGAACACCACCCGGTCGATGTATTCGACGCGCAGCAGGCGCATCGGACGCTCCCCCCTCGTGGCGACCACGCCCCGGTCCGAGGCGCAAACAATCCGGCGCTTCGCCGCGTGGGGATCAAAGACAACCGGCTGCAGCGCGCGCGAGGCCGGAACGCCCTCCACCACCGCTCCCTTCTCCGGTTGCCCGTGCTCGCCCACCAGCAAACCCGCAAGACACCCCAAAAGCGCCACCCCGGCCGCCGCCCCCCACATGCCGAAACCTGCCAGCCTCCTCGATCTCCCGAATCGCTTGCAATCGGGAAACGGAAGCACCTTGCCACACCCCTCCTCGCCCAGTTCCCATCCCTCCATGACGGATTCCATCCTTGCGATCAGGCCGGCCGGCATGGCCCGCGGAGAAAGACGCTCCAATTCCTCCTCGAATCTCTGCAATTCCGGATCCATGATCAATCGATCGCCATTCTCATTTCCTCTTAGAGATCGCCCCGGATGCGGGCCCCTGCAAGGCGCTTTCGCAGGGCCTCAATTCCGTAGCGATACCGGGAAGCCACCGTGTTCATTGAAATGTCCAAAATTTCACCAATTTCCGCGAAAGTCCGCCCTCCCCAGATCTTCATCACGATCACTTCGGAGAACTTCCGGGGCAGTTCCCGCAGCGACCGTTCGAGCATCCTGCGCCGCTCGTCCTGGTATCCGGCGCTCTCGAACCACGCGAGGTCGCCGTCGTGCTCGATTTGCTCGCGTTCGGCCACCGCGTCCTCCCGTTTTTGCCGCCGGTCGTTCCGCCGGCCGAGGTCGATCGCCTCCCGCCGGATCTGAGTGTACAGGAAGGGGAGCCATGCATCCTGGCCCCCGAAGAAACTCCCTTCCTCCTCCTTGCGGGCCAGCTTCACAAGGGCCTCCTGCAGAATGTCCTCCGCGTCCTCCTGCCGCCGGGTTTGCTGCCGCGCAAACAAGAGAAGTTTCGCGCCGTGCTCGGTCAGCCACCCCCCCCAGCGGGTGGCCTCCGTCGTCGCGGCTGAGGAGCCGGAATTCCGCATCAGACCAAATCTTGGCGCGACCTTACCCGATTCTTCCGCGTTCCTCAACGACGCATTCCGCCCTGGCTCTGTCAACGCCGGGATGCCGCATGATCGCGCCGAAAAATGGAAGGCTCGCAAAACGGCGGACCCAAGTGCACCGGTTGATGCCCGACAGTCCGCCAACCCCGCCAGCGCTCCACTCCGCGGGTGAGCAGGCATCAGATCCAAGTTGACAGAGCACTCGCCAGCCATTTCCCCGTGAGCGAACCCTCCGCGCCGGCCAGTCCCGCCGGCGGCCCCTCCGCCACCACTTCCCCGCCGTGCCGGCCCCCGCCCGGCCCAAGGTCGATCACCCAGTCCGCGGCGCGGATCACGTCAAGGTTGTGCTCGATCACGACCAGCGAATGGCCCGCGTCCCGCAGGCGCCGCAGCACTCCCAGCAGCACCTCCACATCGTCGTGATGCAGACCGGTGGTGGGCTCATCCAGAAGATACAGGACGCTCTCGGTCGAACTCTTCGCCAACTCCGCCGCCAGTTTCACCCGCTGCGCCTCGCCCCCCGAAAGCGTGTTGGCGGGCTGTCCGAGCCTCAGGTACGACAGACCCACCTCCGCCAAGGCCTCGAGCAACTCCCGAAGCCGGGGCACTTTCCCGAAGAGGGCCGCCGCTTCCTCGATCGTCATGTCGAGGATGTCCGCGATACTGCGCCCCCGGTAAGTCACTTCAAGCGTCTCGCGATTGTAGCGCTTCCCGCCACAGGCGTCGCACCGCACGTACACGTCGTTCAGGAAGTGCATGTCGATCCGGATCACGCCCCCGCCCTGGCACTTCTCGCAGCGCCCCCCCTTGACGTTGAAGCTGAACCGGCCCGCGGCGTACCCCCGCTGGCGGGCCAGCGGCAACTGCGCAAACAGGCTCCGGATGTGGTCGAAGGCGCCGGTGTAAGTCGCCGGGTTCGAGCGCGGACTCCTCCCAAGCGGACTTTGGTCGACCACCACCAGCTTCGCGATCTGCTCGACCCCGTCGATCCCGTCGTGCGCGCCCGGCGCCGCCTTCGCACCGTGCAGCGCGCGCGCCAGCGCCCGCCGCAAAACCTCGTCCACCAAGGTCGACTTGCCGCTCCCGCTTGGCCCCGCCACGCACACCAGCCGGCCCAGCGGAATCGCAACGTCGATCCCTTTCAGGTTGTGGTGACGCGCGTTGCGAATCATGAGTTGCGGTCCGGCCGGCAGGCCCAGCTCCAGTCCGGCGGACGGGGCGCCCGCCAATCCCCCGCGGCCCCCCAGCCAGCGCCCGGTCGGCGATTCTTCGACCTCCATGATCTCCTCGATCGTCCCGGCCGCCAACAGGCGTCCCCCGTGCGTGCCGGCCCCCGGCCCCAGTTCGATCACATGGTCGGCGGCGCGAATCATGGCCTCGTCGTGCTCCACCACCACCACCGTGTTGCCGAGATCCCGCAAGCGGCGCAGGGCCCCGATCAGCCGCGCGTTGTCCTCGGGATGCAGCCCGATGCTGGGCTCGTCGAGCACGTACAACACGCCCGTGAGGCCCGCCCCGAGCTGCGTCGCGAGCCGGATCCGTTGCGATTCCCCGCCCGACAAGGTCGCGCTGGCGCGGTCCAGTGTCAGGTATCCAAGCCCCACCTCCTCGAGGAACCGGAGCCGCTTCGCAATCTCCACCACCACTCGCCGGCAGGCTTCGGCCCGCGCTCCCGCAACCCGCAGCCCGCCCAACCACTCCACCGCGTCCTCGATCGACAACGCGCAGAACTCATGGATTCCCAACCCCTCCGCCCCGGGCTTGCCCGCGCCCTCCCCGAACAAGCGCACCGCCAGAAACTCCGGCTTCAGCCGCCGGCCCTCGCACGACGCGCACACCCGCGCGTTCATGAACCGCCCCACGTTCCGCTTCACCCCTTCGCTCGTCGATTCCTTGAAGAGACGCTCCGCCTGCCGGCAGAGCCCTTCGTAAGCGCGGTGCCAGATCACTTCCTGCCCGTCCTTCTCCCACGGCATCGGGATCTTCATTCCCCCCGTGCCGTAGAAAAGCGCACTCTGGAACTCCGACGGCAACTCCGTGAACGGCGCGTCTCCCGACACCCCGAAATGTTCCGCCAGCGCCTCGATCTGCTTCTCGTTCCAGCTCTTGCGGCGCCCGCTCCCGCGATACATCCGCACCGCCCCCTCCCGCAGGCTCTTGCTCCGGTCCGGGACCACCAGCTCGGGATCGCAAAACTGCTCCGTCCCCAGACCGTGACACGCCTCGCACGCCCCAAGGTGGCTGTTGAACGAAAAGTGCTTCGGCGTCAGTTCCGGCAACTCGAACCCGGTCCTCGGATTCCGAAAACTGGTCAGGAACGACACCTCTTCCCAGTCCGGCCCGTCGAACCCCTGCACCAGCGCCCGGGCCTCCGCCCCGCACACCCGCAAGGTCGTCTCCACCGAATCCGCAAGGCGACTCTCGAAGCCCGATCGCACCACCAACCGGTCAACCACCACCTCGAGACGCTCCACCCGCTCCGGCCACGCCCGCCCCGCTTCCTCGATCTCCATCATCTCCCCGTTCACCCGGACCCGCACAAACCCCTGGCGTTGCAGGTCCGCCAAAAACGCCCCCCGGTCCGCCGCCGTGCCCGGATCCAGCGGCGCCAGCAACACCACCTTCGCCCCCTCCTCCCGCCCCGCCAGACTCGCCACCACATCCTCCGAGGTCATGCGCTCAAGACGCTCGCCCGTCTGCGGATCGTGCGGCACTCCCAGCGCCGCATACAGAATCCGCAGGTAGTCATGAACCTCCGTGGCGGTCGCGATGATCGAACGCGGATTCGACCCTCCCCCGCGTTGCTCGATCGCGATCGCCGGACACAAGCCCTCGATGGCGTCCACCTCCGGCTTGTCGAGTTGATCCAGAAACTGCCGCGCATAAGTGCTCAGGCTCTCCACATACCGCCGCTGCCCCTCCGCATACAGCGTATGAAATGCCAGACTCGACTTCCCGCTCCCGCTCAGCCCCGTCACCACCACCAGCTTCCCCCGCGGAATGTCCACGTCGATATCCCGCAGATTGTGCTGCCGCGCCCCACGTATCCGAATCGCGTCCACCACCCCCTGTGTAGGCCGCAGCCAACAAGTGTCGAGGGCCGAGTCCCAGCGAACAGCACCCAACGCCGCCCAACCCTTCCCCTCAACCCCGCCCCCCGTGGCAACAGCCCCCCCTCGATGAATGACGAATGAGTCGCCCGGAGAGCCCTGCCTCGTCTTCACGAGCGACATGCGGGTGCGGTCGCCGGATGGGAGTCACGAATACCCCCACGCCTCCGCCTTGTGCGGGACGGCTGAATACCTGGACGATCACGAGGACGCTTCGCATCTTGCGTCACTCGACCACCACGCGATAGCATCGCCGGGGGGCGTTGGCGGCGATGGCGATGGCAACGGCGTTGCGCGGAGGCGTGGCGGCGATCCCGCTCTCGATATCTTCCCATGTCGCCAGATCGGCGGACCCCTGAATCGTGTAGGTCTTGCCGAGTTCGCTCGACCACCTCAGTTCGAAGTCGCCTCCGGAGGCGACTGAACAATCGGTCACACACAGGTAGGAGCCGGAGTCGGTCGGAATCGTGCCCGCCGCTTCCTCCTCGCCGTTGGCCGCGCCGTCGGCGTCGTCATCCTTATCGGGGTCCATCGCGGTGGTGTCGCCGGCGTAGTTGAACTCGTACCAGTCGGTGAGCCCGTCGCCGTCGGTGTCGGTGAGGGGCCCTGTGGCGCCGCCGCGCACGCAGCGCACGTGGTTGAAGACGCGCTGGACATCGCCCTGCGGTCCGTGGCCCGCGACCGGGTAGTCGTCGGGGGCGCCGGTTTTCGGGTCGCTGCGCTGGCAGCCCGCGCCGTGGACGTCGATGATCGTCAACCCGCCGTCCATCGAGCCGAGGCCGCGCCCGAAGCACACGTAGACGCCGCTCGCCGCGCTGCCGTCGAACTTCAAATGCGTCGTGCTGCTCCAATACCACGGGTAGTCCGCCTCGCCGGCCATGTTGGTGATTTGTGTCACGGAGAACAGCGGGTCGATCGCAGCGGATGAGGTCGTGCCCGGCGAACGCGAGTAATCGACGATGCTTTGCAGTTCCTTGGCGTTGGGGAGACGCCAGTCCCGATATCCGCCCAGTTCCAGGTTTTCGGCACAGGCGAGGGCCTCTTCCCACGTCATGCCGGTGACGCTGTCGGCCTGCTGCCACATCAGCCCCGTGGCATGGTCGGTGATGGTGCCGTCGCCGTTGTCCACAAAGCTGTTCACGCCGTAGTCGGTGCTGCCGCGGCAGTAGTGGACGTAGTACTCCTTGCCCGAGGTTGGATATCCCTTGATCCGCCCGTCGACGAGGTTCAGGCCGAACATGGCCTGCTGGCCGCCCATCACGGTGTCCAGGTAGATGGTCGTCGTGGCAAACTGCGAGTCGATGAGACGCTCGCCGGCGCCGGTGTCGCCGTAGCCGATCTCGAAGTAGTCGGTGTCGATGAACGGCGTCAGGCCGGAAGGGTCCTCGCTCTGAACGTTGGGGTCGGTCCCGCGAAAGTCCATCAGCGAGTACAGTTCCTTGATCGACGGCAGGCGCCAGTCGCCGTATCCCCCGAAGTTCTGCGCGTTGAGCGTGCCGGCGTAATCGACCGCCTCGGATTGCAGAAGCTTGTCATCCGCGTCGATCCGGCCGTCGTCATTCAGGTCCGAGGACCGCGTCCACGTCAGTCCGGTGACGCCGTCGTAGACCGTCAGGCCGTCATGGCTCACGGTGTAGGCGGGCTGGTTGCCGGTGTATTGCGAGTCCTGGCCCGCGAAAGCCTCTCCGGGACCCGGATCAGCAATGGCGGTCGAGGCGTTGTAGCTCGTGCCTTGGGCGGTATCCACCACCGGATACGTCGCAACCAAGCCATCCCCGCCGGAGGAGGAGGTCGCCGTCACCGTGAAGCCCGCCGTCATGGAATAGACAAGCGTCCCGTGCGGGGTGCCGAACGTCACCTCCGCGTCCAGCGCCCCCGCCGCCTGCGAAGCCGGAATGTCAAACACCGCCGTCACCACATGCTGACTCGGGTGAGCCACCGAGGTCCCCGTCAGGTTCCCGATTGTGGCGCCGTCCGGAATCACGGAAGCCGGAGGCGCCGGCGGCAGATCGGCATCCAACGTGAACGTCACCGTCAATCCGCTCGTCCCGGCGGCCGCCGTGGCAGGACTCAGTCCCGTGATCTGATTGGTGCTCTGGGCCCCCGCGGCGCCCGCGAACAGCGAACATGCCAGCAGCGGCGCAACGAGTGCCGGGAGCTTCCTCTGAAGCCGCGCCGCCAGTCCCTCATGGGGTTGATTCGATTGTGGAGCTTTCATGACGGTCCGGATGAAACCGCGGTTCCTCCCTCTTTGCGATACCCGCGGGACCAACCCCGGCGCCCTTGGGATGAGGCCCGCCCGTTCCGGGATGAAGACGCTCCAACACCCTGCTAAACCCCGGGCGTGCTGACTTCCAACTTCCCCGCCCCCCTCGTCTTCGCCTTCAGATTGAGGAACTCCACCGCCAGCGAGAAGACCATCGCGAAGTAGATATACCCCTTCGGAATGTGAAAGGTCAGAAATGGCATGTCCCGCTCAGCCATAGCGGCCCCCACGCCCGGGATCAAGCGGCGCCACACCTGCGCCGCGTCGCGCCCCCGTCCTCGTCAACCGCTCCGAGCCCCGCCTCTCCCGCCCTTTTTCCTTCCCTCGCCCCTGACGAGCATTTTGGATACCACCGCCTGCCAAACCCGTCCTTGCCCTTCCGATGGCGGGCCACCCGGACCGCTGATTGCTGACTGCGCAAACTCCACTGCGCACCCGACTCTCCCTTCCCCCATTAATCACCAACCGACCCCGTGCTCCTCGACCGCTTCCTCGATCCCGCCACGCCGTCGCTGAAGATCTGCGGGGTGACGCGCGCCGACGACGCCGTGCGCCTCGCGGACCTCGGGGTGGACGCCCTCGGGGTGAACTTCTGGTCACGGTCGAAGCGCTATTGCCCCCCTGAGACCGCCGCCGGGTTCCTGCCCTCCCTCGTGGGCCGCATCCTGCGGGTGGGCGTCTTCGTGAACGCCGGCCCGGATCTTCCCCGCGACCTCCTCGAACGAGGCCTTGTCGACCTCGCGCAGTTCCACGGCGACGAGACCCCCGACTACTGCGCCGCCTTTTCCGGCCGCCCCTTCCTCAAGGCGATCGGCGTCGGGTCGCCCGCCGACCTCGACCGTGCCATGGAGTTCGGCGCCCGCGGCCTCCTGCTCGACGCCCACGCCCCGGGCGCCTACGGTGGCACTGGCAGGTCGCTCGACTGGGGCGTCGCGGCCTCCTTCGTCGCCGGCCACCCCGGCTTCCCGGTTGTCCTTGCCGGCGGCATCACCCCCGCCAATGCCGCCGAGGCCCTCGCCACCGTCCGCCCCGCCGCCCTCGACGTCGCCTCCGGCGCGGAGTCCGCCCCCGGCCTCAAGGACTTCGCCAAGGTGACGGACCTTATCGAGGCGCTGCGGCAAGGCATGCCCGGGCACGGCGAATAGGAGAAGGCGGCAACCGGGCACACCCCTGCACCCGTCCGAGGAATCATTCTCGACGCGGCCTGAAGGACGGCCGGCTCAAATGAGACCGGCAGGTCACGCGAACCTTCCGCCCGGCCCGCGCCTGATCCATCCCATGAACCGCCGGTCATCCTTCACCGCCTCTCGCCGGACTGCGGGGGAAAACTCTTGAAGGCCGCGATGATGTCTTCGAAGCCGGCGTGCCAGATGGTGTTGTGACGCGCACCGGGGATGGCGAGAAACCTCTTGGGGCCGGGATGACGCTCGTAAAGGGCCTTCCCCTCCGCAAAGGGAATCGTCCGGTCGTTCTCGCCGTGGATCACAAGCAGAGGCTTGCCAATGTGACCAATGCGCTTGATGTTGCGGAACTTGTCCCCCGGGAAGAGGGGAATGCGAGTCACCGTCAGAAAGGCGGAGCGGAACGGCGAGATCAGGATGAGTCCGCCCGTCTCCTCCCGCTCCGCAAGCCAGCAGGCGGGCCCCGAGCCCACCGACTGCCCGACCAGGATGATGTCCGATGACCGGACGCCTTCTTCGGCGGTGAGATAGGTGAAGGCGGCTTCGACGGCATCGTAACATCCCTGCTCGGTGGGAGAACCCTCGCTGAGACCGTACCCCGGATAGTCGTATGCCAGAACGGCAAACCCCTCGGCGTGGATCTCGGCCAGAAGCGGCGCAAGCGAGCCGAGGTCCTCGGCATTGCCGTGCGACCAGAGCAGAACCGGACCGTCCGCCTCCCGCCGCGGATACCAGAAGGCGGCCACCTGACGGCCCTCCTTGTCGTTCAGCAACCGCAGATGGGAAGCTCCCCGGCCGTAACGGGCCGGAGGCGGGTGGAAGATCAACCGGTTCGAGAATCCGCAGGCCACAAGACAAAGGGCAAGGTATATGAAGGCAAGGGATTTGAGCGGACGCTTCCAATCCCACGTGCCCCAGAGAAGTCTCCCCCACCTCCCGCGGGGGGCAAGAGGCGCCTTGCCTTCTTCGCGAACCGGCTCGCGCTCCCCGGGCATGTCCGGAACTAACGGGAATCAGCTTGGAAGGCAAGGCACCGAAAACCCCGGCCGCACCCTCGCCGTCCGCGCCAAAACCCTCAAAACGCAAATCAATTGCATAAGCACGCTCCACTCATAGAATCCCGCTCATGCGCGGGAATCCTCTGCTCCGGACGGTGATCCTGGCGCTCGCGCTGGCGCTGGCCGGTCTGCTGGTGGCGTCGGTGATCAGGAACGCGAATCCTCCCGCTGAGGAGCTTCCGGCCGCTCAGGCGCCGCCCGGCACGGAGCAACGCATCGCGACGTATCTGACAGTGGTCCTCTCTTCCCCGGCCACCTCTCTCGTCCTCGCCGGACCCTCGGGCGGCCGCATCGAGATGCCCCTTGCGGGCGCCCTCCGGTCCGAACACGAATCCGGTCTCCGCATCTCCAACAACTCATGGGACGCCTGCCTCGAGATTGCGTGGGAGAACACCGCCCAACCGAACTTCGCCCATCTCACCCTCGAACCGGAGCGTCTCGAAACGCGCCGGGTCTCCCTCTATTTTCCGCCCGGGACCACCACCCATCAGGTCGCGCTGACGTGGCCGGACGAAACCAGTGACGAATGACAAATGACCGCCGACGCCTCCCCGGGACCCGAAACCCGCAACCTGACACCCGGCCACAAGGCTTGCGCCCACCATGACCACCATCATGAGATGATCGTGGAAGGCCTTGCCGTGCACTACCGTTCCCTCGTGGCCATCGAGGATGTCTCCCTTGCAACCTCCTGCGGGAACCGGGTGGCTCTCATCGGTCCGAACGGCGCCGGCAAATCGACCTTGCTCAAGGCCATCGCCGGCCTCGTCCCCCGCGCCCGCGGGTCGATCCGTTGGCGCGGCGCCACGGTGCGGAAGTGGTCGCGCGAGTTCGCATATCTCCCCCAGCGCGAGGATGTCGACTGGTCGTTTCCAATCACCGTCCGCGGACTGGTCGAAATGGGACGCTACCCCCACCTCGGCCTCGTAAAGAGCTTCACCGCCGAGGACGGCCACGCCGTGGACGAGGCCCTCGAAACCCTCCGGATCGCCGGCCTCCAGGACCGCCAGATCTGCGAGTTGTCCGGCGGACAGCAACAGCGGTCCTTTCTTGCCCGCGCCATCGCGCAGGACGCCCACGTCCTCCTCCTCGACGAGCCGTTCACCGGTCTCGATCGAAACGCGTCGCGCTCCCTGGCGGGCCTCCTCGCCCAACTCGCTTCAGAAGGACGCCTCGTCATCGCGTCCCACCACGATCTCGAGTCCGCCCCCCAGCTCTTCAACCAGACCCTCCTCCTCAACCGGACGCCACTCGGATTCGGACCCTCCAGCGAAATCCTCACCCCGGGCAACATACGCGCCGCCTTCGCCGCATGAACAGCGTCGTAAGTCATGCGATCCGGGTTGTGCGATTCGCGTTGGCGGGCCCCGGATGATCATTCGCCCCTCCCGTCTTCCCACATCAACCATCAGTCCTTCGCCATCAACTCGTTCTTCACTCCCTTCCATGACCCGTTCTTCCAGCGCGCCTTGCTGGCGGGTCTTCTGATCGGCTTCACCAACGGGTTCTTCAGCGGATTCGTCGTGCTGCGGCGGTCCGCTCTCTCGGTGAGCGCCTTGTCGCACACGATGCTTCCGGGCATCGCGTTGGGGATCCTTGTCACCGGGGTCCTCACGCAGTTCAACGCCTTCATCGGCGCCCTCGCCGCGACCCTTTTCGTGGGACTCGGCTCGTTGCTGGTTTCCCGCACCTCCCGGGTGGCGCAAGGAACCGCCCTCGCCATCCTTTACACCACCGCCTTTGCCATCGGGGTGGCGGTGCTCCCGCTTCTCGACGAAAGCAACGAACTCGAACACTGGCTCTTCGGGGATATCCGCCTCGTGAGTTCCTCCGACCTCTGGCTCGCCTTCGCCATCGGCTGCATCATCCTGCTCACCTCGAACCTGTTCTTCCGTCCGCTTCTCCTCACCCTCTTCGAACCGAACATCGCGGCCGCCCAGGGTGTCCCCGTCCGGAGCATGAACTATCTCCTCTTCGGACTGCTCATCATGGCGCTCGTCACCTCGCTGCAGGCGGTCGGTTGCGTCCTGAGCGTCGGATTACTCGTCGCTCCGGCCGCCACCCTCTCCCTTCTCACGAACCGGACGCCCTTGCTCTTCTGGGGCGGGGGCCTGCTCGGCGCCGCGGGCTCCGTCAGCGCCCTCCTGATCGCATGGTGGGCCAACCTCTCCGCCGGTCCGGCCATCGTCATCGTCCTCGGCGCCCTCTTCCTCCTCGCCTTCCTCCTCGGCCCCAAGTACGGCTTCCTCACCAACCGCTCGAGGTTCTCCCCCCCGCCCCCCAATCACTGACCCCGCAATACGCACCCCGCCTCCCGCCCCCCTCTCATGAACATCCTCCTCATCTTCTTTGGCGGCGGCCTCGGCGCGGTCGCGCGCTGGACTCTCTCCACGAGCATCGAGCAACTCGTGCTCCACACCCCCCTTCACCGCTTCCCGTTCGGTATCCTTGCCTGCAACCTCCTGGGGTGTTTCGCCGTGGGCTGCGCCTTCGGCGCCCTCGCCCAGCGCCACCCTTCATGGATCTTCCCCTTCCTGGTGACCGGCTTTCTCGGCGGTTTCACCACCTTCTCGGCCTTCGGCATGGACACCGTCGAGGCCTTCCGGGACGGCCTGCCCGGCATCGCTCTCCTCAATGTCGTCCTCTCGGTGGCTCTCGGCCTCGCCGCGGTGTGCGCCGGTCTGCGACTGTCTTCGCCGTAGCATCGGCCGATCGGTCGGAAAGCGGTGTCGCCGTCCCGCCGGGCGGGACTCTGCCACCGCACTCCACACCGCGGCCCCTCTGGAGTGCGCCGGCAGAGCGAGCCTCCGCGAGCGGCGACGGCGCTTTGGG
>CAYPUM010000049.1:0-13719 GCA_964413545.1 uncultured Roseibacillus sp.
CTGCCTACAACCCCGAGACCAACGTGCAGGCACGCAAAGCAACGGGCTCGTTCTACACCCCGCGTGAGATCGTGAACTACATGGTGGACGAGAGGATGTAGATCGCTACACCGCCGTAAACAAAGGAGAATACGTCTGGTACGTGCCGGATATGCGGCCATTGAGGAGGCGGTGGTGAACGCGGTCTATCACCGGTTGTACGAGATCCGGGAGCCGGTGGAGGTGCGGGTCACACCGGAAGATCTGGTGGTGTTGAGCTTTCCTGGGCCGGCTCGTTCGATTCGCATCGAGGATTTGAGGGCCGGCCGCGCCGTGAGCCGCCGCTACCGGAACCGGCGGATCGGTGAGTTTCTGAAAGAGTTGAATCTGACAGAGGGCCGCTCGACCGGGATTCCGAAGATCCTGCGCAACATGGAGGCCAACGGGTCGCCTGCCCCGGAGTTTGAGACCGACGAGGACCGAACCTATTACCTCGTCCGCTTGCTCGTGCATTCTAGCGCGAAGGTGGCAACGCCTGAAGGCGGGGCCCATGACGAGGCCCATGAGGCCCAAGTCGAGGCACACGGTGGACCATCTCAAGGGGTATCTCGACAAGAAGTTTCCGAATGATGTCCTGACGATCCGTTCTTTGAGCAAAGCGGTTGCAAAGACGGTTCGCAGGAACTTCGATGCCGCGTGCAATCCCGGTTTACAGCAGGATCAGTACAAGGTGATGCTCGCAACGGACAAGATGTCCGAGGGCCTGGATCTGAACCGCGCCGGGTTGGTGATCAACTACGATATACCCTGGAATCCGACGCGCGTTATTCAGCGCGTCGGCCGCATCAACCGCATCGGAACGAAGGTGTTTGATGACCTCTATCTGTTCAACTTCTTCCCGACGGAGCAGGGCCAGGATCACAACAACGTGCGGCAGATCGCGACCAACAAGATGTTCATGATCCATACCTCGATCGGCGAGGATGCGAAGATCTTCAACACGGATGAGGATCCGACCCCGGCAGGTCTGTTCGAGAAACTGAGCAGAAATCCCGACGAGTTGGAGGAAGAGAGCTTCCTGACGCAAGCCAAGCGGGAGCGGGCCGAGATCCGGGAGGAGCACCCCGAGATTGTGGACAAGATCGGCAAGCTGAGGTGAACTGTCGCTCGGGGCGCTCGCCGTGCAAGGAAGTCGACGACTTCCTGGTAGAAAACCCGTTGACCAACGTGAAAGCCGGGAAGAGGATCGGATCGGAGCATGAACGCGACCTTCGACGAGATTCGTGATGCCGTGGCGGCGCTGCCGGCACCGGAGAAGGCGCGACTTCTCGCCCTGGTCGCCGTGGATCTTGGAGGCGCGTTTCCCGGAATCGCTTTCGATCCTGCCATTTGCGGAGGCGACGCCCGAATCTCGAGAACCCGGGTGCCGGTTTGGACCTTGGAAGCCGCGAGGCGCCAAGGAATGACTGAGGCTGAGATACTCTCCGCGTTTCCAACTCTGCGAGCCGAGGATCTGGTCAACGCGTGGGCTTACGTCCGCATGCACCGCAACGAGATCGAAGACCAGATCCAGGAAAACGAAGCGGATTGATGGCGCGGCTCTATTCCAACGAGAATTCCCCTTTCCGGTGGTTGAGCGCTTGCGCGAGCTGGGCCACGACGTGCTGACCACCGAAGAGGCCGGTCTGTCCGATCAAGAGATTTCCGACGAGGAAGTTCTTCGATTCGCCACCTCGGAAAACCGCACGGTTTTCAGCTTGAACCGGCGTCACTTCATCACGCTGCATCGCCATCAGCCCAACCACGCAGGGATCATCGTCTGCACGTTTGACCGCAATTTCGCCGCCCAGGCCGAACGCATCCACGAAGCGATTTCGGGCCGAGAGAGGATCGCAGGCGCCCTGCTCCGAGTCAATCGACCTGGCTGATCTCTTCCGAAAAGGGGACCGTCAGAAGGAACTGACTCATCGGTCCCCGTCATCCTGCACGATGATCATCTTTCCCCGGTGAATCAGGGGCTTGATCAAGGAGCACGATCAAGGCCCAAGATCAAGGGATTGATCAATTGACTTCCCCAGCCGGATTCTCGTGCCAAAGATGACCCTGCGCCTTCGGCGCGCCATTGGAGCCGAAAACCAGTGCCTTTCCGGCACCGAAAAATGTTGCCGGGATCGAGCGGATGATGCAGGCTGCCACCATGGCGACGAAAGGCTCCACAAAGAAGTCGAAGAGAGGCCGGCCGGCCGGGCCTGCCAAAAAGCGGATCAACACCCGCTTCCCGGAGGCTCTGGCGGAAAAGATCGAGTATGCGGCGGCCCTGCGGGGCGTCGCGATTGCCTCATTCATCCAGGAGGCGGTGGCGGAGCGGGCCGACCAGGTCATCGAGGCCGAGTCGCGTTGGCAGCTCACCCGCGACGAGGCGGCGGCGGTTGCCGGGTTGCTCGCAAAGCCACCGAAACCCACCCGGAAGATGCTGGAGGCAGCCAAGCTCGCGTCGCGCCATGTCCACATTCGCGATTGAGCTTCTCTCCGCAGCACACGACCGCGCGGGTTTCCGCAGCGGCCTCGAATCGGTCGACCGCTATTTCAAGGAGACCGCCCGCGGACATCTCGAAAAGGGCGTGAGCATCACCCGGGTTCTCGTTCAAGCGGATGCTTCCGCACCCAAGCCCGTCCTCGGATACTTCACCTTGTCGGGCATCCTCGTCGAGGCGAGGCCATGGCCCGGCGCCCCGAAGGGCCTGCCGAAGCAGCCGGTTCCGGCCGTCTTGCTCGGGCGCCTCGCGGTGGCAAGCGACCACCATGGCAAAGGCATCGGATCGATGCTGCTCGCCACCGCCCGGCAACTGGCACACGAGACCATCACGCGGACAGGCGGGATCGGCCTGGTGGTGGACGCCGCGCACAAGCAGGCTGCGGAGTTCTACTCCCGCTTCGGCTTCATGCCGGTGGAACCGGGAAGCCTCCGTCTGTTCCTGCCAGCCAAGTCCCTTGAAGGGGGCGCCGGAATACCGCGCGGACAACGTGGGTCGAAACGGCGATGTCGGTGATCAGGCAGGAAAGGGACTGCGGCAAGGCCGAAGGCCTGATTTCATCCCAGCCTTGCGAGGGAGCAGGGGTCAGTCCAAACAATTTGACATGTGTCCCGACTCTGTTTTCTCTCCTCCCTACTGCGGGAGCATCGAGTGGAGGATGCAGGGGGCCATTTGCCATGCCATGGCGCGTTGGAATCGGAGGGGTGACATCGTTCCGGACAACCGGGACCGGCGGCGTTTTGTCGGGACTCTGGAGGAGGTGGTAGAGAAGGAAAAACAGTTGGGTCGCGATCGGCCGCAATGGCAGCAACGGCAAGCTGACGATGACCGGCGGCACGTTCACCAAGCAGGGCGGCAACCAATTGACGCTGGGCACGGGAAACACCACCGGCGGCGTTGGTGAAATCGATCAGAGCGGCGGGGTTTTCAACAACACCGTCCGCGACACCTGGCTCGGCGAGCAGACTGGCGGCGGCACCGGCATCTGGACACTCTCCGGCACCGCCGAGGCCAACCTCGCGGTTGTCGACCTCGGCCACAGCGGCAACGCCAACGGCGCCTTCAACCTCGACGGCGGCACCTTGGCCGCCAACCGCTTTCGGGCCCTCTCCACCGGCACCAGCACCTTCAATTTCAACGGCGGCACTTTGAAGGCCCGCACCAGCGAGCCCGACTTCATGTCCGGGCTGAGCGCCGCCAACGTCGAGGCCGGCGGCGCCATCATCGACACCGACGGCAACGACATCGGTATCGCCCAGGACCTGGTCGACGGCGGCGGGGGCGGCGGACTGACCAAGAACGGCGCGGGCACTCTCACTCTCGACGGCGCGAACACCTACACGGGCAGCACGACGGTCGCCGCGGGCACCCTGCTCGTGGATGGCTCACTCGCCGCCAGCAACTCGGTGGCCGTCAACGGGGGAACCCTCGGTGGCACCGGTACGATTGCGGGTACGCTCAACGTCGGCGCCAGCGGCGCCGTCGCCCCCGGGACCTCGGTCGGCACCCTCAGCGTCTCCGACACGGCCACCATCTCCGGGACGCTGAAAATCGAGGTTGACGGCGCCACCGTGGACGTCCTCGCCGTCGATGGTGATGTCGACATCAGCGCTGCCACCCTCAGCATCGTGGAGACCGGTCTCGGCGCCGACCAAACCAGCTACACCTTCCTGACCTACACCGGCAGCCTGACCGGCACGCAGTTCTTCGACGAAGGGACACTTCCTGCCGGCTATGGCGTCGATTACAGCACCTCGGGTGAGATCAAGCTCGTCAGCACGGGCGGTGACTCGCCCTTTGACACTTGGGCGGCCACCGGCACGCTGGGCCCCGTCACCTTCGAAGGCGACACCAACGGGGACGGCGTGCAGGACGGCATCGCCTTCCTGCTCGGCGTGCCCAATCCCGACGACGACGCCAAGGGCTCCCTGCCGACCGCCAGTGAAGACGGTGCGGGTGGCCTCGTGCTTGCCTTCAACTGCCTGCCCACGGCTGACCGCGGCACGGCGGAACTGCGGATCGAGCACAGCAGCGACCTCGGCGTCGGCGACGGCTGGACGGCGACCGTCAACGAGGTCCCTGATGCCACCAATGCAACGGCGGACAATGGCGTGACCTACGTGGTCACTCCGGGCACTCCAGCCAACGCGGTGGTTGCGACCATCGCCGCGTCCGAGGCAGAGGGAGGCAAGCTCTTCGGACGCCTCACGGCCAGCGAGTAAGGCATTCGGTTGTCTGTTTGCAGCGACTTCCAACTCCTGCACCGCCCGCGCACTCCGGCGCTGGCGGTCTGACATCCAGCTCGGATCGGGCCGGTTGCCGGGGGCAGGCCGTTGCATTTGATGAAAACCAGCGAGGCAAGCCTCGGACCAGGATGCAGGATGCAGGGCACACGGGACTGCATCCTGAATCTTGCACCCTGCATCAGGCAGGGCAACCTTGCTGCCGGAAAACTTGACTCATTTGTGACGACTTCCGGACTTCAAGGTCGATCTCCTTGCGGGGCAGGTCCGGGAACCCAAGGACGACCTTCTCCGCAGTTTCACCTTCCGTTTTTCCGATCTTGAAACGGAACTCACCGGCGCCTCGCCCGCCCCCGTGATCGAGCGAACCTTCCGGGTGGGCGATTTGTTGCAGACCGACAACGACCCGCCGATCAGCAGCGGCAGTTCTTCACGCTGGGATCCCACACCGGGGGAAACCTGCCCTTCCGCTTCGAGGTGAGTGAGGCGGTCAAGCCGGGCGCCAACACGCTCACCGTCAAGGTCATCGATGCGACCGACACGGGCTACCAGCTTCACGGCAAGCAGGTCTCCACGCCCCGTGGCATCTGGTACACCCCGGTCTCGGGGATCTGGAAGACGGTCTGGATAGAGAAGCTCCCGGCGGTCCACCTTGCCGGGGCGAAGATCACCCCGAAGCTCTCCGGGGAAGTCACCCTGGTGATCGACACCGAGGCCGAAGCGGTCAAGGTGGCCGCCTTCCTGAAGGGGAAGGAGGTGAAGGTTCTTCGATGATCGCCCGGGTGACGCGTGCACGACCTATGCCCGCGTAACGGTGACTCCGTGATACGAACGCAGGATCCTCCTGACGCCGGCTCGAAGATGTTGTCCGTTCTTGGTGAGGTCGTGCAGACGGTTCAATTTGGGCGCAATTCCGTAATGAAGATAGTCGCATATCCGCAAGAAGAACCGGCCTCCCATTGCTGTAATGGTGAGCAACGGAGAGAGGTGTCGCCAACAATTCCGGGGGGCTTGCCCCCTTCGGTGTTCCCGAAGCAGTGACCAAGAGCTTCATCGACGGCGTTGTCATTCTCCAGACCTGAACCATCTTTCCATGTCCAATCGAGAATACCTGCACATGCCGCCCATCCGAACGCTTGCGATGAAGGTGCTGTCCTGTGCCTGAGCATGGCCCCTCAGCGGTCGCAAGCCACCTGGTATGAGGAGGTCATGGAGTCCGGCGCCGACATCATCATGATGGACCTGCGCTGGCCGTATTGGCCCATCGGCCCTCTGTGGGGAAGTGCTGGCGTTCGACCGGGAAGATGACGACCGGATCTTCGCGGGGACCGAGTCCAAGGGGTTCTTCATGAGCGAAGATGGGGGAGAGAGTTGGGAGCACCGGCGGACCAAAGAGGGGGGGCGCTACACCTCCGTCGTCGTCTCGCCCTGGCGCTACAGTGTGTCTGCGACGATCTGTGGCGACTCCTTCATGGAATACCTTGGGCGGGGCAAGCCGGTGCAATTGACCGGGAAGGAGGACAGCCGGACCTTGACCCTTGACAAGCACCGGAAGCAGATGCACACCTATCACTTCAGCAGTCTCGATGGCTTCTACAACTTGTCGTTCTCCAAGATGATGAACCATCCCCAGAACTGGCGCATCGCCACGGCTCACGGTCTGAAGCACAATTACGGCCACAACCTGTATGGTTTCCCTTCCTATAAGAAGATAGAGTGGATGCGCCCCATCACCGCCATCCACGGCAGCAGAATCCCGCAGGAGAAGGGACAAAACGGGGTGACGCTCACCCGTGCCCTGGACCCGGAGGAACCGGGCCGCATCTCCCGCTCCATGAAGTCCTTTGGACGAACATGGCATTGGGTGGACATCAAGGGCGACGTTCCCAAGGGCGGGCTGATCGCGACCACCGGGGAACTGCAGGAAGGTGAAAAGTGGTGGTTCGTCTACACCGATGGCCTCTATTTCTCACCCGACCGCGGGGAAACGATGTCCAAGGTTCTCTCCGAGGCAGGTGCGCCGTTGAGGAAGCCCTCCTCCTGATGGCCGGAGCCAGGGATCCGCTGCCCAAGCGCGATCGCCTTCACACCATGAATCAAACTCGTTGTCATATCGAATGCCGAAACACGTAAACATCACGGTCATCGCGGCAACCCTCCTGGCGGGGGAATGCGCCATGGCAAGCTCCGGGGAAGACTCATCTTCGTGCTACCTTTTCTCCTATTTCACGGACAACGGTCAGGACGGCCTCCGTCTCGCCTGCAGTCACGACGGACTGGAGTGGAACACGCTCAACGAAGGCCGCTCCTTCCTGAAGCCCGAGGTGGGCGGCCGCCTGATGCGCGACCCCTGCGTCGTGCAGGACGGGGACGGCGCCTTCCGCATGGTGTGGACCACCAGTTGGAACGATCAGGGAATCGGCACCGCAAGCTCGAAGGATCTCATCAACTGGTCCGAGCAGAAGTTCGTGCCGGTGATGAAGCATGAACCCGGGGCGAGAAACTCGTGGGCGCCGGAGACGACCTGGGACCCGCTGGGGAAGAAGTTCTACGTCTACTGGGCTTCCACCATCCCGGGGCGGTTCCCGGAGACCGACAAGGGTGGGGACGACAGCTACAATCACCGGATGTACGCGACGACAACCACCGATTTCAAGGATTTCACCAAGACCCGGCTCTTCTACGAGCCGGGGTTCAACGTGATTGACTCGACCATCATCCACGAGGGCGGCCGATTCGTGATGATCCTGAAGGACGAGACCCGCCATCCGCCGGCCAAGAACCTGCGGGTGGCGACGGCTCCCAGGATGACCGGCCCGTGGAAGACCGCCGAGACCGCCTTCACCCCCAAGGGGCTGTGGGTCGAGGGCCCGTCCCTCCTGAAGGTCGGCGAGTTCTGGCACGTCTATTTCGACTGCTACCGGGAGAAGCGCTTCGGGGCCATGCGGACCCGTGATTTCAAGACGTGGGAAGACATCTCGGGAGAGATCAGCTTCCCCAAGGGGGTGCGCCACGGAACCGCCTTCGAGGTCAGCCCGGACGTTCTCAGAGCGCTCAAGGCCCATCGGCCGGATTGACCCGGCTCCGTTTCCCCGCTGGTTCTCCTGAGGGGGGGGCGCGGCAAGATGGAATGGTGGGTGCCCGGCCCTTGCTTTGCAGGGGCGGTTCCCCAGGCTCCGGACCGGTGGGCCGTGAAAAAGGGGTCAGCATTAAACTTTTGACATTCCCGGTCGTTGTGGTCTTCCTTCTCCGTCGATTCGCGGCATAAAAACCTACCGGCTGAGGCAGGTCCAGTCGAGCACTGGAGTTGTCGTCACCCTGACCGTCACCGGCGACTTCAGCCCGGCGGGAACCTGCCGGGGCGAGCTGAACGGAGCCGACGCCGATCGGCTGGACGTCACCGGGGCCATTTTGGATATCGACGTTCTGTCTGGCGGCGCCACGCAACCGGCTTGGGTGAGTGTCCACAAGGCCCCCCGCGACCTTGCGTCGTGGGCGCCAATGGTCAGTCTGCTGGAGAGGCCGCCCCACTCACCCGGTCCGTGGGGGGTGCGAACGCTCTTCCCACGGGCTGGTTTCGGGGGGGCTCGGGTGCTGTAGCTGATTGACCATGCGCTCCAACGGCACGAGGCCGTTGGGGGCGTGAAGCGCCTGTCACCCTTTGGCGGCACGAGGCCGTTGGGGGCGTGAGAGCTGTCCGGCCGGCAGCCCGCAGGGAGGTCTTGGGATCTCGGCGTCCGGTCCGTTTGGTGGGCTCAATATAGTAGTTCACCTTCGGCTGATCCAAACGCTCCAGATGCATGGGCAGACGTGCTGAGAACCGCTCGAAACTCCGTTTTGATCTGGGAGACGAGGCGACTTCGCTCAAGGCGCACGCCCGCGGGTAGGTCATGGGATCGAGCAGTTCGTCGGTGTGGATGAAGCACGTTCAGACGTTGGCCTGCGTGCGCCCCCTCATCCCTTGAGAGCGGCCTGCCGCCTGCACGAATACGATCCCTGTCATTGGCCGGCAGACCGAGAGTGGCAGTGCTGTCGGGCGGAACGGCGATAGCATGCATGGTTGACCGCAACTCTCAAACCTGGATCCTCCACGGCTTGCGCGTCGGGCGGGTGAGGAGGCGGTTGGCTTCGTCGTCGGCGGGGAACTTCTCGGCGACGGGATCCCACTTGAGCTTCCGTCCGAGGGTGGCGGCGATGTAGCCGATCTGGCAGATGGTGGCGGTGCGGTGGCCGGCCTCGGCGGGTATGAGGGTTTCCTTGCGGCTGCGCACGCACTGGATGAAGTCGGTCTTCTCGCTGAGCAGCGGGAGTTGGATCTCGTCGGGGCCGGGCTGCCACTTCAGAAGCTCCGGGTCGCTCGCCTTGAAGCCGGTCGACTGGAACCAGGTGTTCTCGATCCAGCCGTCGGCGCCCTCGACGCGGACGAACGGGCGACCGGCAGCCGAGTAGGTCAGTTCGATGCCGTTGGCGTAGCGGTAGCGGGCCTCGATGCGGGTCGGGACGTCCCAGAGGAACTCCTTCCCGGGGAAGTCGGCGCTGGCCTCGACCTCGACCGGGCCGGTGCGCTCGGTGTCGAGCGCCCACTGGACGATGTCGATGATGTGGGTGCCCCAGTTGAGGAACACGCCGAGGCTGTAGTCGGTGATCTGCATCCATCCCGGGAACTTGCCCGCGTAGTTGAGGCCCCCCTTCGGGTGATGCACGCGCTGGAGGGTGTAGGGCCGCTTCGGCGCGCCGCCCAGCCACATGTCGTAGTCAAGGTCGGGCGGCACCGGCATCGGCGGGGCGGAGGCGAGTTTCCTCGGCGGCTGGTCCTTGGGCACGCCCGCCAGCACCCGTTGCACCTTGCCGATGCGGCCGTTGCGCACCACCTGGCAAAGCCGCTGGAAGTTGCGGTTGCCGCGCACCTCGGTGTCGGTGCGGAAGACGCGTTCGTGCTTCTTCACGGCCTCGGCGATGGCGCGGCCTTCCGCGACGCTGAGCGAGATCGGTTTTTCGAGCGCGATGTCCTTGCCGGCCTTGGCGGCCTCGACCGCCATGTAGGCGTGCCAGTGGTCCGGGGTTGAGATCATCACGGCGTCGATGTCCTTGCGGGCGAGCACTTCGCGGAAGTCGCGATGGGTCGTGCAGCCCTTCCATGTGCCGGACTTGTGGTGGGCGTAGTGTTGCTCGACTCTCTTCTTGGCCTGGTCGAGGCGCCACGCGTCGACGTCGCACACCGCCACCACCTCGACCTCCTTCGGGCCGAGGAAGAGCGGAAGGTTGGCGTGGAAGACCTGCCGCCCGGTGCCGATCATCGCGAGGCGGATCCGGTCGTTGGGCGCCGTCCCGCCGGGGGCGCCGAACACCCGCGGGGCAAGGATCATCGGGGCCGCCGCCGCGGCGGATTGCTTGAGGAAGGTGCGTCTCGGGACGCTGGCGCTGGTGGGTGGGATCATGTCGATTGTGGGTATGGAGTGAGTGGAATCGAGGACTCGTTACAGATGAGTTGAGTCGTCCGGAAGCAACGTTGTCCTGCCAATGATGCAGGAGGCAAGATCCAGGATGCAGCCCCGTGTTCCCTGCATCCTGCATCCTGCATCCTGCATCTTGAATCCTGCATCCTGCATCCCGGTCCGAGGCTTGCCTCATCAGGTTTCGATTTGTCGGTTCTCGCTGCGGGCAGCTCCTACGGGTCTTTGCCGCGGCCGGCGAGTTTGCGCCACGCGGCGATGGTGCGGCGCAGGTTGTCGCGCGGATTGCCGCCGATGCCGTAGCCCTGGAACCCGACCGGGCCGCGAAAGCCGGCCTCGCGCAGGGCCGCCAGGAACGAGCCGACGTCGAAGTCGCCCCGGTCGAGAGGCTGGATCAGCCGCTTCCAGTCGCGGGCGTCGCGGTCGGCGCCATTGATGGTGACCACGAACAGGCGCGGCGCGGCCAGCCGGACGTCCTCGAGCATCTTGTCCGGCCGGCCTTCCTTGAGCCAGTGACAGAGGTTGAAGGTGACGCCGACATTGTCGCGTTTGCTCTCCTTGGCGATGCGCACGGCGTCGGCCACGCTCGCCATGTGGAAGCCGGCGTGCGGGTAGAGGGCCACGCGCAGCCCCGCCGCGGCGGCCAGGTCGGCCACCTCGCGCACCACCTTGACCGCCTGCCTGCCGGCGTCGGGGGCCTTGCCGTTGACGGTGAGCCAGATGATCGTGTCGCGGCCCTTGAGTTGTTCGACGGCCTTGGCGAGTCCCTGCTCGAAGGCGGGCCCGTCCGCCCCGAGCTTTGCACCGGCGTAGATGGCGAACAGCTTCAGCCCGCGCTCGTCGAGCGCCTCGAGGGCCGCGGGGAGGTCGCGATAGCGATTGAGAGCGCAGCTCATCCCGGCGTATCCCAAGTCCTTGAGCATCTGTGCCTGGGCGTCGGGCTTCCCGCCGCCGATCGCCGTGTCCATGGCAAAGAACGGATGCCCGGGGTCCGCCCCGGGGGACGGTTCAGCGGCCGGCAATAGCAGCGGTGTCACACAGAGCACGAGGGCCGTCAGGCTCACCCGAGCCGCACGACCGGGAAGATGTTGTGTTTCAGGCATGGTTGACTCTGGTTTGGATTCGTGTCAGGTCCGGCAACCATCTACCGCGCCGTGATCTTCGCCATCTCCTCCTCGGTGAACTTGCTGTTGGCGACCGGGTCCGGCTCATGGGAGCGCATCAACTTGCCCGGCTTGGGCGCGACCACCGGGATGACGAACACCCCGGCGCCGCTGGCGGCCTTCTCGATCCGCCCGCCGCTGCGCTCGACCGCCTGCCGGACCAGTTTCTTCGAGACCTCGATCAACTTGGGAAAGTCGTAGGGCGTGTGGCTGAACTTCCCCTTCGGATTCAGGGCCGACTTGAACCGGTCGGGGACCTTTCCGAGTCCCGTGGTGGTGAACAGGATGCCGGCGGCGTTGGACGGGTTGCAGTCGGAGTCCTGCCCGCAGCGGGTCGAGATCACGATCGTCTGGTCCGGATCGCCCTTGCCGTAAAGCAGGCCCATGATGATGTAGGCGCCGTTGAGCTTGGCGTCGATGCTGAAGGCGTTCTCGCCGCCGGGCTTGCTGCACAGGCCGTGGGTGTAATCCGGGTTCTTGTGGTACTTCTCCTCCAGCCACTGCCATGTCTTCTGCCAGTCGTCCGGGTTCTTCTTGTACCAGGCCAGCATGTCCCGCACCATTTCGGCATACTGGCTCCTGGCCGGGATGCACTTCAGGCCCGCCTCGACGATCTTCACCATGTCGTCCTCGAAGAACGCCTCGCCGTACATGCCGCCCACGAACTGGCCGGCGTAGACCCCGTCGCCGTAGTTCATCAGGCGGCCGAACTTCTCGCCCAGTTCGATCGTCACCTGCGGCATGCCGGGGGCGATCAGCCCGCTGAAGTCGGCCTCGATCTGGTAGTCGATGTCGTCGGCGTGCTTGTTGAACTGCGGGTGACCGGAGTCGGGCGGCGCGATGCCCTTGCGCAGGTTGTTGCGGCCGGCGTTGTTGGCGTGCCAGAGCCGGTAGCCGCTGTTGGCGAAGTCGATGCCCGCCTGGCGGATCGAGCAGTCCCACCCGTGATTCTCGAGCGTTTGCAGGAAGGTCATCTCGACGTAGATGTCGTCCTGCCCGAACTGGTTGACCATGCCCGGCTTCCATTCGGGCATTTCCTCCGGCGGCATGATCTTGCCCTTGACGCGGAACTCGGTCGGCCCGCCCCAGCCGACGCCGGCCATCTGGCCGATCCAGCCGCCCTGCATCTTGTCGACATACTCCGCCACCGGCAGGCGCCGGACGTCCTCGCGGGCCCCGGCCTCCCCGGCCGGGAAGCTTGTCGCCACCATCGCCACCACCGGCGCCATCAGGAATTTGCTTCCGGTTGTCTTCATTAGCTTGGTTGTCTTCATTGCTGCTTCGTTCCGGATCCTGCCTTCGCCCGGTCGAGGTGGTCCCGCTCCGACCCTTCGCCGGCGTCTACCGCCCCGCGCGGACTTCCGCACGGCTTGCTGCAACCAATCCTACGCCCGGGTGGTGTTCCATCTTTCCCCCGGACTGCGGGAGCGGGTTCCTCTCACGGATAACGATAGATGCCGAACCAGCGTTGGCTGCCGGTCTGGGGGGCGAGGACGCGGAGGCGGGCCTTCCCGCCGGGCTCGAGCATCGCGGCCGGGACGGTCAGCTCCATGATCCCGCTGCGGTCGGCCCCGCCGGCTTCGATGCCCTTGGGTGTGAACCGCAGGGTGGCGGCGCCGTCGCCGCTCTTCCAGGTGGTTGGCTCGTGGGTGACGCCGAACTTCAGCAGCGGGCGGTCTCCCAGCAGCAATTGGAATTCGGCGGCCGGCTCGCTGATCCAGCCGAGGGCGGCGACCCACCTGATGGTGTGCCTCGCGCCGGCGGCGAGATCCTCCGGCACCGGCTGGGTGAGCCATGCCAGTTCCTTCTCGCCGCGCGAAAAGCGCGCCACGTCCATCGGCAACATGCCGAGGAACGAGCTGTATTCCGTCGGGGCCCTGGAAGTCGCCGTCTTGCTCCAGCCGTTGAGGCTCCGCAGCGCCGCGAGGTGCTCGATCGCGCCCTGGAGATCGTACTCCCCCCGCGGGTCGAACCGCTCCGACCGCGCGTAGCGGATGAACTGGTCGAGCAGCCAGGCGGACTCAGGGCGGTCGCCGAGCACGTCCAGCCCGCAGGCCAGCAGTCTGCCCTTGCCGGCGCGGGCCTGGAACACGTGAGCAAGGTAGCCGTCCCTTCCCTGGGTGACCATCAGCTTCTCAACCCCTCGGTATTTGTCGTCGCGACACGGGACGGTGTTCTTCAACAACCGGAAGAAGAGGTGGCTCAGGTGGCCGTCGTGGGGAAAATCGCCGAACGCCGAGTGGGCGGCAATGGCGGTGCCGGCCTGGCCGGACATCGACCACCAACCGGGCGCCACGCCGGTCGCCGGGCCCCGGAGGGAGACCAGCAGGACCGAGCGGCCCTCGCC